>JAPKDL010000211.1 GCA_028822585.1 Alphaproteobacteria bacterium
CGGTAGCACAATCAGGCTTCCATCGAAAGTGGGGCCTTGTTACGAGCGAGCGGCATGCTGTCGCGTTTACACTTAAACCCCTGCTCTATCGGGTATTCCAACACTTTCCGTCAAGCCGCTTAGATCGGAAACATCAAGGATGAGACGACCTTCATAAGGGTCCGCGATGTCCTGCACGATGGACAGGCCAAGAACCGGAAGATTACTAACGAATTAGCGTAGTCGACAGAATCGATCTCCATGATCTTTAGGCTTTAGCGCCAAACCAGCGTGTTTCGTGCCGCGTTAAGCGCGACGGTGGGACCGCAAACACGATAGAACTGAAACACTCCTTCAGCGCCTCCCAGCTTGACTGGTTTCGAGCCGAGTCGGCGCTCAATGTGTTATGTCAGCGTTCGTAACGGCTACTATTTCTTCCGATTCACGAAGGCAGTCATCATGCGGCGGGGTTCATCGGTGCGGTAGGATTCGACATAAGCTTGAATACCGGCCCGCGCGCCATCGGTAGGCGACATGCGGTCCCAATCCATAATCAGCCGCTTTTGAATACGCACGGCGCGGGGGCCGCAGGCTAAAAGTGAGGTGATCCACCGCTCCACCGCTTCATCAAGACCGGCGAACGGGACCAGGCGTTCCAGATAGCCAATGCGATACGCTTCGTCAGCGTCGATGTGATCGCCGGTCAGAACCAATTCGGTCGATTTCCCCCAGCCGATCAAACGCGGCAAAACGGAGGCTTCCATGCCCGACGGAATGCCAAAACGAACTTCGGGCATCCCGAATTTGGCGTGATCAGCAGCGACCCGCATATCGGCGCAGGCGGCAATTTCCATACCGGATCCGAAGCAAAATCCATTGATGCGTGCAATGACGGGCACCGGGAATTGACGAACAGAATCGCAGGCGCGGTGGGTTTTGGTCGCCGACGCTTCGGCCTTGGCGAGGTCGTATCCCGCCATTTCCGCCAAATTGGAGCCGCCAACGAAGGATTTATCGCCCGCGCCCGTCAACACAACCGCGCGCAGGGTCTCATCATGCTTCAAATCCGTCATGATCTGGAAAAACAAATCTTTGCCCGCCAATCCCAGCGCGTTTCGTTTGGTGGGGTTGTTAAATGTTATCCAAGCTATTCTGCCATCGTCGCCACGGTCATCGAAGGTGAGTTGGACCACGTCAGTTGGATTGCTCATGGAAAACCTCTCTGTCAGGGGGAATGTGTTGGCCGAACGCCAATAGGCTACAGAGTGGCGAGCCAAACGCCAAGGCCGACGGATGCTACAAATATCACCGCCAAAGCGGCGCACTTCTGCAACGCGCTCATCATGCGCATGCGTCGCGCTGTTGCGCGCAATTTGTGAGTCGTCTCGGTGGTGTCGATTTCAGACAATAGCTCTCCGGATCGGAATCCCATTAGGACCAGATAATCGACAGGTTCTCACTAGGTGTTGCAATCCACTTTTAGCAGCCTTAATGCGCCGTATCGCCCTCGCGCCAACAATCGCTCCAATGCCAAAACGGCGGTACCTTGGTCCGTGCATTGTTGTAGATAGCGCCACTTCTGTTGAATTACACCTTGCATCCGAAAGATAGATTCTGCCGTCTTTTGCGCCATTGCTTGCATGGAGTGAATTATAAGCCCTGATGGCGTTTCTGGACACCTATGAACCGGGCCGCAGCTTTGCGAACGCGGCACCGCTGAGGAGGACCTAGTGCCTGAACTGAAATGGTTGGAAGACGCTCCCGGCGCAACGCTCATCCAAAAAATTGCATCAACAGTTTCATTGGCGCGACCTCACCAGATGGTCGTAATCAGATGATCGAGTGGATGCACCACAATCATCTGGGGAAATTTTTGGTGGTCGGCATTTGCACCGATATTTGCGTCATGGATTTTGTGCTGACGATTCTGTAGGTGCACAACCATGGTATGATGCCGACTTGCGAAGACATTCTGGTCTATGAAGGCGCAAGTACGACGAACGATCTACCAAAAACCGTGGTCGCTTCCTTGGGATTGCCGGAAATCGCTAGCCAACCCGAGGAAGCGACTCAATCATATGGGACTGTATTTTTGGCTGCGCGTGGCGCAGAAATTATTGGTGCCGTCGATATTGCCTAAGAGGCTGGTTGATTTCGGTGAATTTCAACGCCGACGCCAGCGGCCCCCGTGATAGCGTCCAGTTTTTCCGTCCGCACTACGACGGATTCCGCTCGCGAATCCTCCAGGCAGATATCCGCAACCCGGTGCGCCAGAGTTTCGACCAAGCTGATATGACCTTTATCAGCTAATTGCCGGACTTGTTCGACGATATCCGCATAACAAATAACGTTGGCGTAGCTATCCGCATTGAAGTCATCGGGTTCGCGAACGCATAAATCAATATTGATCTGCACCCGTTGCGCCTTGATGTGTTCATGGTCATGAATGCCGATGCTCCAGGGCACGACAAGATCGCGAACAAAAATTTTATAGACTCCACTACCGGCGGTGTCCGGTGTGCCGGTGGTCGTCACGATGGCGTCCTCTCAAAACTAGTGGAACGTCGTCTTTACCGTGTAACCATAGGGCAAGACAAGGCATAGGGACTGTGCCATATAACCACGTCGAATAGTAAACTTAGAGAATTTGAACATGCGCTTGTCCGACAAATTTGATTGGACCGCCCGGACCTATGTCATGGGTATCTTGAATATCACGCCAGATTCGTTCTCCGGCGATGGACTGGTGCAGGGCGGAGATACAGTGGCGTGCGCGGTGGCCCAGGCGAAAGAGTTCATCGCGTCGGGCGCCGACATTCTGGATATTGGTGCGGAAAGCACGCGGCCCGGATCGGTCACCATGGGGGCTGCGGCGGAGGCTGACGCGTTATTGCCGGTCGTGGCGGCAGTGCGGACTCATTTCCCCGATACCGTTATTTCTGTGGACACCTATCGCGCCGCTGTCGCGGGGCAGGCGCTGGACGCAGGCGCGGATATCGTGAATGACGTCTGGGGGCTTCGCGCTGACCCCGATATGGCGGTTGTCGTCGCCGCCCATGGCGCGCCGTTAATCCTAATGCACAATCGTAGTAAACCGGGCGACGCCTACATGGACGCGCGGCTCGGCGGACAGTATCGCGGCGCGCATTACGATGATTTATTGCCTGACATTTCCTGTGAAATGGAAGCGTTGGCGAACCATGCGCGCGCCGCCGGCATTCCCCGTCGCCAAATAATCCTCGACCCGGGATTGGGGTTCGGGAAAACAGTCGATCAAAATTTAGCGCTCATGAATAATCTCAACATATTTCAAAGTCTTGGGTACCCAATATTGGCGGGACCAAGCCGAAAATCGTTTATTGGGCATGTTCTCGATTTGCCGGTGGATCAACGGATCGAAGGCACGGCGGCGGCGGTTTCGGTTTGCATTGCGCGCGGCGCCAATATCGTCCGAGCACATGATGTTGAGGCCATGGTGCGGATTGCCCGGATGACGGATGC
>JAPKDL010000212.1 GCA_028822585.1 Alphaproteobacteria bacterium
TGGACCTGTCGCGGAATTGTGCCGCTCCTTTAACCGCATATTATTCGCAAAAGGAGAATGACTATGGGAACAAAACATACAGTTGAATTTCGGCAAGAGGCGGTGCGTGTGGCTCTGACGAGTGGTCTTACCCGCAAGCAGGTTGCATCTGATTTTAGAGTTGGGTTTTCAACGCTTGGCCGATGGGTTCAGCAGGAACGAAAAACTTTACCAGAACCATCTGTTTAATCTGGTCTGGAAAAAGAAGTAGCAATGCTGCGTAAGAAAAACCGCCTTCTCCGAGAGGAGAGGGAAGTGTTAAAAAAGGCCACCATATTCTTCGCGGGCCAAAAGCCATGAGATTTAGGTTCATCGAAGAAAACCGTGCTTCACTTCCAACCGAACGGTTGTGTCAGATCATGAATGTCAGTTCGCGTGGGTATCGCGCCTATCGTTCCCGCCCTGTCAGTCCACGTCAACGAGAAGACATGGTTTTGCTGGCCCATATCCGAATACAGCACGGCCTGAGCTTGAACAGTTATGGTCGGCCGGGGATGACGGAAGAGCTGTAAGAGATTGGTCTGGAAGTTGGTCACCGCTGCGTCGGAAGATTGATGCGCCAGAACGGAATATCTGTCGTCAGAACCCATAAACACAAGATCACCACGGACAGCAATCATAAGTTCAACATCGCGCCCAATCTGCTGAAGCAAAACTTCGCGGCGTATCGGGCCAATCAAAAGTGGGTGGTTGATATCAGCTATATCTGGACCCGCGAAGGCTAGCTTTATCTGGCAGTGGTTTTGGACCTTTACTCTAGGCGGGTGATTGGCTGGGCCGTGTCGAACCGAATGAAACGCAATCTAGCGATCAGAGCGTTGAACAGGGCTATTGCCCTGCGTAGACCACCCCGAGGCTGCATTCACCATTCTGATCGCGGAAGCCAATACTGTTCACACGATTATCAAAAACTGTTGCGCTTGCATGGCTTCAAGGTGTCCATGTCCGGCAAAGGCAATTGCTATGACAACGCCGCGGTGGAAATCTTCTTCAAAACTATCAAGGCGGAGCTAATCTGGAGGCATTCATGGCAAACCCGTCGAGCCGTTGAGATCGTCATCTTTGAATACATCAACGGTTTTTATAACCCCCGCCGAAGACACTCGACGTTAGGCTGGAAAAGCCCCTTGGCTTTTGAAAGAATCGCCGCTTAAATGAGCACCTGGGACGCACTAAAGCGGGACAGGTCCACCCTTTGGGAACAGCTGGAGAGCAAATAATGGTATAGATGGAGGCCTCTGAATTTCTTAACCTCAAGGTTGGCAGTTTCAATGATCGGCATAAATAGCCCCCTGCTGAATGTTAATTTAGCTAAGCGGTTCCGTTCTGTTGACTTCATCTAGTGACAATACTAAAAGATAAATGGCATTGTAATGTACTATTTTGCGTTGCGCATATCGGTAGTGTTGGTCAGGACCTTAAAATGAACAGGTATCAAACATCAAGACCGCTCTAAATCAATTTGTAGCGCTTCGAGAAACCGCGCGACCATATGATAGGCTCCAATCAAAACCGTAATCTCGACAACTTCGTGCCCCCCATACTCTTGGCGTAGTGCCTCGAACACATCATCGGGCACCTGAACGTTCTGACTAGACTCCTCGACATAGGCTAACAAAGCCTTGTCGCGCGGGCTATAGAGGTTTGAATTGCGCCAGCTTGTTAATTGATCGATTTCATCCTTTATGATCCCTTCTTTTAAAGCAATTGGCACGTGGTCCTTTGTCGGATATGCAGCAGCATTTTAAACAAATTGGGTAAGGTGCAACCGCGTTGAGCGCTGATGCGTGTCGCTAATTTCTTGGTGTCGTCAGAGTTGGCATCTTCAATATTAGAAAGCCTAGCCACATTCGTTACTCCTTATGATTGAGGTGCCGAACAAAGCTACGTCACCAACATAATCTTCCCAACATGCCCAGCGCCTTCCATGATGCGGTGGCCTTCTGCGGCTTCGGCCAGCGGCAGTTCTTTATAGATCACAGGCTTCACCTTGCCCGCCTCAATCAACGGCCAGACTTTTTGTTTTAGCGCTGCGGCGATTTGGCCTTTACGGGACTTGGGTTGGATGCGGAGGGTTGAGCCGGTCATGGTTAGGCATTTCAGCATCACCGGCATGAGGTTGATTTCAACTTTTGATCCCTGAAGAAACGCGATATTGACGAGGCGGCCTTCGCGGGCCAAGGACGCGATGTTCTTGGCGACGTAGTCACCGCCGACAACGTCGAGGATCACGTTGACGCCGCGGCCGCCGAATTCCTTTGCTGCCTCAACAAAATCTTCGTTGCGGAAGTTGATGGCTTTTTCTGCACCCAAGTCCAAACACGCTTGGCATTTTTCATCGGAGCCTTCGGTCACGATTGCCCTGGCCCCCATGGCGCTGGCCAGTTGCACCGCGGTTGTACCAATGCCACCTGCGCCGCCGTGAATAAGAATGCTCTCGCCTTCTTGCAGGGCGGCACGTTCGAAGATGTTGCTCCAGACGGTGAAAAAAGTTTCAGGGACACCAGCAGCTTCAACAAGGCTTAAGCCTTTCGGCACGGGCAGGCATTGCACATCCGGGACGACGCAGTATTCCGCGTAGCCACCACCGTTTGCCAAGGCACAAACCTCGTCACCGATGGAGAGGCCTTGCGCCCCCTCACCTAGCGCAACAACAGTACCAGAAACTTCCAGACCCGGCAGATCAGACTCGCCCGGGCGAGGCGGATAGAGACCCTTGCGCTGATAGATGTCAGGACCATTGATGCCTGCTGTCGCAACCTTGATCAGGACATCGCCCTCGCCTGCTTCTGGAACAGGCCGGGTCGCGGGCACCAAGGCCTCCGGTCCACCGGGCTTTTTGATTTCAATGCAATTCATGGTTTTAGGAAGATTGGTCATGGCGTCCTCATTTTTTCAAAAATTCGTTGGCCTTTTTTAGGCCGAATAAGAAAACAAAAAAAGGGGGATCCGACTAGGACCGCCCTTTTGAAAGCCTTATGGCAGAGCAGTCTTAGACCGCGCCGTCTGCCTTCGCAGCTTCGATCTCCTCAGCGCTCATCCCAAGGACGTCCGCGAGAATTTCGTCGGTGTGTTCGCCCAACAACGGTGAACGCGTAACATCAGATGGCGAAGCCGACAGCTTTACTGGATTTCCGACGGTCAGATATTTTCCACGTTCCGGGTGATCAACCTCAACAATGGTCCCCGTCTCGCGCAGGATTATATCTTCGGAAATTTCTTTCATCGACAAGATGGGGCCAACTGGAATGTTGAGCGGATTACAAATATTCATGACGTCGAATTTGTCTTTAGTCATGGTCCAGGCTTCAACGGCTTCGAAGACTTCCTCCAGACGCGGCAACCGAGCTTTTGGCGTTGCATAGTCTGGGTCTTCTTTCCATTCAGGCTTCCCGATCACGTCACAAACATTTTTCCAAACTG
>JAPKDL010000068.1 GCA_028822585.1 Alphaproteobacteria bacterium
GTAGGACTAATCGGTGATGTTGCGGCGTTTGCCTCCTGGGTTTGTTGGGCTGGCCGTCGTCACCCCGCCGCTCCCGGTCTTGATAGCGCTGGCCAGTTTGTTGTAGCTGATCCAGGTCATGTTGTTGTGTGAAGGGTCGAAAAATTTGACTCGGCATTCTTGCAAATTTCACGAACAGACTATAAGCCAATTTTAGGAAAAAGTGGCATTCAATGCGCGCTCCCTGGGGGTGTAAGTGGATGTTCGAGGATAGCGAAGCGATGATAATGTATTGGGGAGGCGGAGAGCCTGTCCGGCTTTGGGCGAAGCCTTTGTTCTTAATGACGCGATGGGGAGGATGAGGCATGGCGTATTTGACGCGCGATGGGGTTCGAATTTTTTATGAGGATGAGGGGACGGGCATTCCGATTTTCTTGAGCCATGGGTTTGGCGCCTCGACGCGAATGTGGGATGGGCAGGTTGCTGAATTTAGTGACCGATATCGGTTTATTCGGTGGGATATGCGCGGGCACGGGCAAAGCGACAGTCCGGACGACCCGGCGCTTTATTCTCAGGCGCACACATTAGGCGACATCTTGGGCGTGCTCGACTATCTGGAGATTGACAAGGCGGTGATCGGTGGGCATTCGCTAGGCGGGTACATGACCTTGGCGTTCAACGCGCGCCATCCGGATCGCACTAAGGCATTGATTTTGCAGGGGTGCGGACCAGGTTATCGCAGCGATACGGCGCGCGCGACGTGGAATATACGTGCGGAAAACCGGGCTTTATCCTTGGAAGAGGGTGGGTTGGACGCGCTGGGCGGCGGGGCGGAAGTGAACGTCATCGAGCAAAAATCAGCGCTGGGGCTGGCGAACGCGGCGCGTGGCATCTTGAGCCAGGTGGACGCCGCCGCCATTGATAGTCTACCTGGCATCGACGTTCCCGTGCTCATCCTTATCGGCGATGGGGACGAACACTATCTGCAAGGCTCCGCCTATATGGCCAGTCGCATTCCTGGCGCGATCAATGTTACGGTTCCCAATGCGGGGCATGGCGTGAACGTGGATCAGCCGAATATTGTGAACAAGGTGTTCGGTGAATTTCTGGCGGGTATTTAACAAATCCCCCTTGAATTTATTATGAAGTCATAGTGGTGAATTCAGGGGTTAGCAGGTTGCTACGACACGTCGGCGAGAGCGTCATCTGCATGCGCTTCCGCGTTAAAACCCTCGTATGTTTTGACGATTTTGCCGTTCGGACCGACCAGCACGGAAATCCGTGTGGCGCGTTCCTGGTCGGCGCTTTCCGCCGCCCCATAGGCCAGCGCGACCGATCGGTCGGCGTCGCATAGGAGTTGTTGTTCAAGGCCCACGTCATCGGCCCATTTTTTCAGATCCGCTGTCGGGCTGAAAGTGATTCCCAACACGATGGCGTTTTTTGCAGCATAGTCTGGGGTTCGATCACGGAACCCACTGGCTTGCTTGGTTCAATTATTGCCGAAGGCGCGTGGATAGAACCAAATTAAAACGTTCTGTCCCGCGTAATCGCTAAGGCTGACGTCCTTGCCGTCTTGATTGGGCAATGTGAACGCTGGCGCCTGACTTCCCATGTTCGGTAAGGCCATGTCTCTCCCTTTATGTATGGTTGTGATAGGTGTTGCATACCAAGAATTTGATGTGTGTAAAAGACAAGCTGTTGGTATTAATCCGCCCTCTCCCGTTTCAGCATTCGGCGCAACGCCAATACTTCTGCGCGCAGCCCGGCCAGCTCGCTGCTGATGGCTTCGCGTTCCCGTTGCGCACCTTCCTCCACTTCGGCGGCTTCTTCCGCTTGCATGTGTTGCATCGCGTCCACGATGATGGCGATGAACAAATTGAGCACCGCGAACGACGTCAACAAAATGAACGGCACGAAAAATATCCAGGCGTAGGGGAAGACTTCCATGACCGGGCGAACAATACCCATCGACCAGCTTTCCAAGGTCATGATCTGAAACAGCGAGTACATGGATTCGCCTATTGTTCCGAACCATTGTGGGAATCGGTCGCCGAACATCTGCGTCGACATCACAGCGGCGACATAAAATACTAGCAATAGCAAAGCGCCAATTGACCCCAAGCCGGGCAAGGCCATCAACAAGGCGTTCACGACCTTGCGCATGGCGGGCACCACTGACACCAACCGTAGCACTCGCAACACCCGCAGTGTGCGCAGCACCGATAAATTTCCGGTCGCCGGAATCAAGGTCACGCCGACTACTAAAAAATCGAAAACGTTCCAGCCGGACAGAAAAAACCGCCATCCGCGCGCAAACATCCGCAACGCCAATTCCAATACGAAACACGTAACGATCATGACGTCGAAGACGTGAAGCACGCTGCCAAACTGGTCAACAATTGACGGCGCTGTCGAGAGGCCCATCGTAAACGCGTTCAGAAGGATGAGCCCGGTGACGACGAACTGTACCCGGGGGCCGTCGACAAGGGTGCCGACACGGGCGCGGATCATATTAAGTGGATGCAACATTTCGATGGGCTCAAATCTGTTCGCTGCGCAATATATTTCGGTCTTCCATATCCGCCAGGCGCGCGTCGTCATAGTCCAGAATTTCGCGTAAAACTTCGTGGTTATGCTGGCCGAGCGTTGGCGCTGGGCCGCGTACGCTGGACTCTGAGTTGGCGTAGCAAAAGGCGGAATTTATAATTTCAGTTTCTCCAAGAATGGGATCGTCTACTTTGCGCACCAATCCGCGCGCTTCGACCTGGGGTTGGCGCACAGCTTTGTCGATTGTCTTTACCTCGCCACACGCCACATGGTGTTCGGTCAGACGCATTTCGGCTTCTTCGGCGGAGAGAGTGGCGAGCCAATCGCGCAAAATTTCAGTGGCCGCGTCTTTGTTTTCGTCAAGGGCAGTGGCATCGGCGAAACGCGGGTCATTCGCCAGTTCCGGTTTGCCCATTGCAGCGCAGGCGCCCGCCCATGATCGATGGTCGGGGCCCACATTGGCGGTTAGATAACCGTCCTTGGTGGCGTGCACCGGATGATACCAAACGTCGATGTCGCCGGTCGTCAGGTAGTGTTGCAGGCTGCTGTCGTTCGACCCGAAAAGGCTATCGAATAACGCAATGTCAATGTGATCGCCTTCGCCCGTGGTCGCCTTGCGGTACAAAGCGGCGGACACCGCGCCAAAGGCAGTCAGGCCGGTCGTGGTGTCGCCGATGGCGATGCCGGGGCCGCGCGGCGCTTCGGGTGGGTCGCGATGGAGGAATTGCATGCCCAGCCACCCGGCCATCGCGTGGCTTATATGGGCATAGCCGGGCCGGTCCGCATTGGGGCCGGTTTGGCCGAAGCCGCTGATTGAACACAGGATGATTGACGGATTTAACGCCTGTAAATCGCCATAGCCCAGGCCCAGACGCGCCATGACGCCGGGCGTGAATGCTTCAATCACCACGTCGGTTCCGGGGATCAAAGCGCGTACGGATTCCAGCCCTTCGGGGCTTTTCATATCAATGCATATGCTGCGTTTGCCCGCGTTGTGTTGCAGGAACATCGGACTACGCGCCGCGCCGCGAAGGAATCCACTGCGCGACACATCGCCCATGGGAAACCGCTCGACCTTGATAACGTCGGCACCGTGGTCGGCCATATACTTGCCGCAGGATGGCCCGGCGACCAGGGCGGCGAATTCCAAAACGCGGATGCCGTCAAAGGCTCCTTTCCGCGCTGTCGTCATTTAATTGTCCCTTTGAGCGCATCCTTAACATTGGCGTCGCCAGAATGAACGGCCGCGAGCTGTCCGTTCAGACGCAGGAGTTGATTGAGCTGATTACCAATATGCATGGAACCGTTCAAATCCATGTCTTCGGCTTGGCGATAGGTCGCTTTGGTGCGCTCTACGGCCCAAGGTGCCAGGTCGGTCAGAGTTTTTACAAAGTCTTTGGTCACCGCATCCAACGCGCCAGGGTCCGCCAACCGGTTTACCAACCCGTATCTGTGGTATTGTTCGGCGGTGTAAAGCTGGCCGGTGATCGCGATTTCCAACCCAATGCGGCGACCGACATGCCGCGTCAGCAGCACCGTGTTCATGGCGGCTGGAAAGCCGTATTTCATTTCCACATTGCCAAAGGATGCATCGCGTTCAGCGACGACGAAATCGCACGCCAAGGTCGTCGCTTGTCCTCCACCCAGGGCGATACCTCGGACCGATGCGATGGTCGGTTTCGGTGTTTCGATCAACAGGGTCAACACGTCCAAAAAGACGTCTACGGACGCGTCAACGGAGCGGTCTTGCAGAATTGCATCTTCGCTGAACATGGAAAAATCCCGACCACTGGAATACACCTTACCCGCGCCCTTGATGATAATGGCGCGAACGTCGTCGTCCGCTGCCGCGGTCTGCACAGCGGCGAGCAATTGGTCCAATAACGCGTTATTCATGGCGTTTTTCTTCGCCGGTCGGTTCAGCGTCAAAATGGCGGCGTGGTCGTCGTGTTCCACCAATACCAGTGGTTCGCTCATGGGCTTGCCCTCTAATTTAATTTGTTTAGGCGGCGGATCTAGTGGCGTTATGCAGGAGGGCGGATTTGAAGATTTCAAGGAAATGATCAATCTCGACCTCCGTCATCGGCGTTGATAGCGCGCCCAGTCCGGTCGGCGCAATCAAAACACCGTTATCTTGCAAATATTGTACCACGCGTGCCAGTGCGGGCGCTTGGGTGGCGGCGGCCAACGATGCGCGGTAGTCGATCAAGGGCGTGGACGACATGTGAATGCGGAACAACGATCCCATGCCGGTGATTTGACCATCGACGCCGGTGTCGGCGAACGCTTGCGCCGCGCCGTCGCGAATGCGGTCACCCAACAGGTCCAGACGTTTGAATTCGTCTTGTGTCATCAAAGTCATGGCCGCTTGTCCCGCTACCATGGTCACGGGGTTAGCGTTGAAGGTGCCGCCATGGGGCGCTAAAGGCTTGCCGCGCCTTGGGTCGAACACCGCCATGACATCACGCGACCCGGCAACTGCGCCGACCGGAAAGCCGCCGCCGATAATCTTGGCGATGGTCGTCAAATCCGGCGTGACGCCGAACGCCCCTTGCGCGCCCTCAAAGCCGAGTCGGAAACTGATGACTTCGTCGAAGATCAACAACATGCCCAACTCGGTCGTGACGCGGCGTAGCGTCTCTAGGAATTCACGCGTCGCCGGAATTAAGCCGCCCCGGTTCGGCAAAGGGTCGATCAGCACGCAGGATAAATGGGCTGCGTTGGCGCGCAGGATGCGTTCGGATTCTTCGGGATGGTTGAAGGGAATAACGACCACTTCGTCCAGAACGCTTTGTGGTGTGCCAGCGGAGTACGGTACGGATTTAGGTTCCGCATTGCCCCAAGTGTCGGGCGCGGAATCCAGGCTGACTTCGGCGAAGTCGTAGGATCCGTGATAGGATCCTTCGCATTTGGCTATCTTGGGTCGGCCCGTATGCGCGCGCGCCGCCTTCAACGCGATCATCACCGCTTCGGAACCGGAATTGGCGTAACGAATTTGTTCGAATCCCGGCACGCGTCCACACAGGAGTTCGGCGAAATCGACTTCCGATTTAGTCGGTAGGGGGAAACAGGTACCAATGTCCAATTGTCCACGCACCGCATCCATAATCACCGGATGGGCGTGGCCGTGCAGCAGGGACGTGTAATTGTTCAGTAAATCCAGGTAACGCCGCCCGTCGACATCGGTCAGCCAACATCCTTCGCCGGACGCCGCATAGACAGGGAATGGCGCCGCCCACACGGTGGTGCGCGAATTTCCACCGGGCAAATATTCCGTTGCACGTTCGAACAATGCGCTGGAGGTCTCGTAAGTTGGCTCGCTCATGATATCAGTCCCGAAATTTCCCAAACTAACTTCCATTGTTGCATGTCGTTTCATAATTAAAAGGCCTTCGATTGGACAGCAACGCCTTTATATTATTAGCATGGGCCATCCTTTGTTAGACTTTTCTAACAATTAGGGCGTGGTTCGAAATTTCATATAAGCAGGTATATATTCTCTTATGACTGTGTTGTAGGGGTCGTGTTATTCTTATCCTTCGGTATTCTGCACTTGGATTAAACATTGCCTCCTTATCTTGAGGGGCCAGTTGGAGACGTGACATATGCCCATGGCGCAAATAGACGGCGGCGATATCCTTTACACGATCAGTGGTGAGGGACGTCCGCTGGTTATGGTGCTGCCCCAAAGCAGCGGGCCGGTTGGCGTGGCACCGTTTATTGATACGTTATCGCAGGATTTCATGATCGTTCAATATGACCAACGGGGCACGGGGCAAAGCTCGCCTGCGATGACGTCTGACGCCATGAGTATGACCGGACGGGCGGGCGAAGTGGTTGGCCTGTTGGACGCCTTAGACATCAAGCGAGCGCATTTGTGTTGTCATTCCACCGGTTGCGGCATTGGAGCGGCGGTGGCATCGGGCACTCCCGACCGGGTGGATGGTTTGGTTTTAACGTCGCCTTGGGCGTATGCGGATGGGCATTTGACGACCATGCAACAATTGCGTATCGCGGCGGCGCGCGCCCTCGACCCTTATCAATACGCGCATTTCAATGCGAGTTTGCTGTTTCCGCCTGCCTACCGCCGGGAACACGAGGCCGGATTTGAACGCATGGCGGTGGACGCTGCGCCGCAGGACGCAGAACAAATTTCAAATCGCCTGAACGCAATTTTGGCGTTTGATCTGCGGCCTTTGTTGTCCAAAATTACATGTTCCACGCTGATCGTTACCGCCGAAGACGATCAGTTAATGCCTGCATGGTTTGGCCGTGAGATGGCGCAAGACCTGCCCGGCTCCCGGTTAATTGCGCAGGACGGCGGTGGGCATATGATCCCTGAGACCCGAGGCGATGATCTTTCTGCTGTTATCTCTGAATTTTTGGGAAGCCTATAATTTGGGTGCCAATCGTGTTATGCAACCTTGGATGAGCTGCGGTAAACGCATCGCAAGAAAATTGCGTCCTTGCGCTCGACAGCGCAAAATTTGGCTCGACATTGCGGGGTGATTTTAGGGAACATCATGGCGGGTAATCTTGACATTGAGGAGCTGACGACGCTGGTGAAATCTGGCGCGATCGACACGGTGTTGGTGTGTTTTCCGGACATGCAGGGCCGGTTGGTGGGTAAGCGCGTGACGGGGGCGTTTTTTCTCGACCATGGCGTTCATGAACTCCATGTCTGCGATTATTTGCTGACCGTGGATATGGATATGGAGCCTGTGCCGGGCTATGTGGCGGCGAATTGGGACACTGGGTATGGCGACTTTGCGGTGCGCCCGGATTTGTCGACCCTGCGGCGGATTCCCTGGCTGGAGGCGACGGCGTTGGTTCTGGGAGATTGTGTTGGTGGTGATGGCCTAGAAGTGCCGCACAGCCCGCGCACCATATTGAAGCGCCAGATCAAACGTGCCGCCGCCCTGGGCTACACCGTTAAGATTGGTTCGGAGTTAGAATTTTATATCTTCGACGACAGTTTCGAGGACGCGGCGGAAAAACGTTACGCGGATTTGAAGACCACGGGCCGCTATATCGAGGATTACCACATCTTCCAGACGACCAAAGAAGAAGGCATGATCCGTGCCATTCGCAATGGCATGGAGGGTGCTGCGGTGCCGGTGGAGTTTTCTAAGGGGGAGTGGGGGCCGGGGCAGGCGGAAATTAATCTGCGCTACGCTGATGCGCTGGAAATGGCCGACCGGCACGTGATTTATAAAAATGGTGCGAAGGAAATCGCCTGGGCGGCAGGTAAGGCGATTACCTTCATGGCGAAATGGCGAGAGGATTTGGCGGGCAATAGCTGTCACATCCATTCCTCGTTGTGGAAGGGTGACGCGCCGGTTTTCGCGAATGAGGATGCGCCCGAATTTGATCAATGGGCGGCGGGTCAGATGGCGTTGGCCGACGACATGACTTATTTCTTGGCGCCGTATATCAACTCCTACAAACGCTTTCAGGCGGGGTCTTTCGCGCCGACCCGCATCGCGTGGAGCCGCGATAACCGCACAGCGGGATTTCGTGTGGTCGGTGATGGTGCGGCTCGGCGGCTGGAATGCCGGGTGCCGGGCGGCGATTGCAACCCGTACCTTGCCTTTTCAGCTGTGATTGCAACGGGATTGCACGGGATTGAACATCAGCTTGACCCGGGACCGATGCTGCAAGGTAATCTGTACGATGCGGACGCGCCGGAAATACCCAAGACCTTGCGCGCGGCGCTCACGGCGTTGGACGCCAGCGTGCCGTTGCGCGCCGCGTTTGGTGATGCGGTCGTAGAGCATTACTTGCACACTGGACGGTGGGAACAGGCGGAATATGATCGCCGCGTCACTGACTGGGAATTACAACGATTATTCGAGCGGGGGTAAGATGAATTTGAACGGCACGTGGAACTATCCCACGCAAATACGGTTTGGCGCGGGGCGCATTGCGGAGTTGCCCGACGCCTGCCGGGAGTTAGGCATGACGCGGCCCTTGCTGGTCACCGATTCCGGGTTGGCGGAGGTCAATTTCGTGCGCGAGGCGCTGGCGGTGGTGAATTCGGCGGGACTTCCAACAGTGATGTTCAGCAATGTGCGCGGTAATCCCACCGATGAAAATGTGATCGAGGGCCTGCAAATTTATCGCGAGGGTGGGCATGACGGGGTGATTGCGCTGGGCGGGGGCAGTGGGATCGACGCCGCCAAGACCATCGCCATGATGGCTGGGCAAAGCGGCGACTTGTGGGACTATCTGGACCGTACAAAGATCGATCAGGCCGCTATGGCGCCGGTCGTGGCCCTACCAACGACGGCGGGCACAGGGTCCGAGGTCGGTCGCGCGGCGATCATCACCGAAACTGCCGTAAAAACGAAACGAATCGTCGGGCATCCGGCCATGCTGCCCGGCATTGTTATTTCTGATCCGAATTTGACGGCTGGCTTGCCGCCAGGATTGACGGCGGCGACCGGGATCGACGCACTGGTACATTGCCTGGAGGCCTATTGTGCGTCGTCGTATCATCCCCAAGCCGACGGCATTGCGCTGGAAGGCATGCGGTTGATCCACGACTATCTGCCGCGCGCGTTTGCCGATGGCGGTGATATTGAAGCGCGGGCGCAGATGTTGGCGGCAGCGTCGATGGGCGCCATCGCGTTTCAAAAAGGACTGGGTGGGGTGCACGCCATAAGCCATGCGGTGGGTGCGCGATACGACACCCATCACGGGTTGACCAACGCTGTTGTTGCGCCCTATATATTACGCTTTAATCGGCCTGTTATCGAAGACAGGATGGTGCATTTAGCTCGTGTATTAGGCTTGGATGGCATTGGGTTCGAGGCGGTGATGAATTGGCTGTTGGCCTTACGGCGCGACTTAAACATTCCCCACAGCCTGGGCGAAATCGGCGTGCCGGAAGGCGAGGCTGATGAGATTGCTGCGCTGGCGGCGGGTGACCCGACGGCGGCGAGTAACCCGGTGCCCCTCGATGCGGCGGTGTTAAAGCCGATCTTCCTCGATTGTGTACACGGTCGTCTGTAATATCGTCTGGGGTTAAGAGGGATAGAACATCACTATTGAACTGGAGCCGGTGGGATTCGTGCGCGACACACGTTCGGACTTAAGCGACGATTGTTTGGGCGGGTTGGAATCGCGGATCGTTGAAAGGTTGGATGCGATAGATGGCACACCGGTATTGGATATTAAACTGGTCATGGCCGAATTCGAACCGCGTGGCTCTGTGCGTCAACCAGGATGGGTGGCGGAATTGATGGCAGATTGCTGGTTGGAGGACGGCTGGAAATGAACGTAGACGGCACGCCATTCCGCACTATTTGGCGGAGTGACGATGGGTGGTCGGTGGAGATCATCGATCAAACCAAGCTTCCTCACGCTTTTGAAACCCTTCGCCTCTGTGATGTGGGGGACGCGGCGCGCGCCATTCGCGAAATGGAAGTGCGCGGCGCGCCGTTAATTGGCGCGACGGCGGCCTATGGGGTTGCGCTGGCGATGCGCGAAGACGCGTCTGATACTCATCTTCAGACGTGTTACGAGACTCTGCTAGCCACACGTCCGACGGCGGTTAATTTACGTTGGGCTCTAGATAATATGCGCGCTTATCTTTTACCGATAGCCGCACCGGACCGGGAAGCGGCAGCCTATGCGCGGGCGGTAGAAATCAATGATGAAGACGTGGAGATCAACCGCGGCATCGGCAAACATGGTGTCGAGATTATTCGCGCACTGAGCGAGGCCAAGGGGGGCGGACGCGTCAATATCCTGACCCATTGCAATGCCGGTTGGCTGGCGACGGTGGACCGGGGCACGGCGACCTCGCCCATTTACGAAGCCCATGACAGGGGCATGGATGTGCATGTCTGGGTCGACGAAACACGACCTCGCAATCAGGGTGCCAGCTTAACCGCGTGGGAATTGGGCCGTCATGGCGTGCCACACACGGTCATTGTGGACAATGCGGGTGGGCATTTGATGCAACATGGGCAGGTTGATGTGTGCATCACCGGCACCGATCGCACGACAGGGACTGGGGACGTCTGCAACAAAATTGGCACGTACCTGAAGGCGCTGGCGGCGCATGACAATGGGGTTCCGTTCTATGTTGCACTGCCGTCGCCGACCATTGACTGGACTTTGAGTGATGGCGTCGCTGAAATCCCCATTGAACAACGCGACGGCGTGGAAGTGTCTGAAATGACGGGCCGGACAAACGGCGGGAATATTGAAACCGTACGTATTGTACCCGATGGCAGTCCCGTTGCGAATTACGCCTTTGACGTTACGCCTCGACGGCTTGTCACAGGGTTGATTACCGAACGCGGCGTCGCGCCCGCCAGCGCCGATGGTCTGGCGGCGTTGTTTCCGGAACGTGTGTTGAAGAAGGGAAGTGCATGAGGAGCTTATGGTCCGATGCCGACGCGGCGGCGATGATCGACCGGTATGCGAAGGACGGCGTTAACGAGGATGTAGCGCTGCGCGTTTATACGTCGCGTCTGTTGGGCGGCGATCCGCAATTGGTGCTGCATGGCGGCGGCAACACGTCGGTGAAGACGACACTCGTGGACTTTCTGGGCGATGAAGGCGAGGTGTTGTGCGTTAAGGGAAGCGGGTGGGATCTGGGCGATATTGAGCCGGCGGGATTGCCCGCCGTCCGGTTGGCACCGTTGCGCCGCCTGCGCGACCGGGCGTCGCTGAGTGACGAGGATATGGTGAATTTCCAACGCGCCAATCTGTTGGACATGACCTCGCCTAATCCGTCGGTTGAAACCTTGCTGCATGCGTTTCTGCCGCATAAATTCGTCGACCACACTCATTCGACGGCGGTGCTGAGTCTAACAGACCAACCGGACGGTGAAGCGGTGTGCGCCGAGGTGTTCGGCGCGCGCATGGGGGCCGTGCCCTATATAATGCCAGGGTTCGATTTGGCCCAGAAAGCGTTGGAAGTCTTCGCGCAGGATGAATCAGTCGAAGGCTTGATTCTACACAAGCATGGCGTCTTCACGTTCGGTGAAACCGCGCAGGAATCCTATGATCGTATGATCGAAATGGTCAGCCTCGCCGAAGCGCGGTTGCAACAAGGTCGCAAAGCTGTGTTCGTGGGTGCCAAGCTGCCCAGTCAGATTGCGCCGGCAACCGATGTCGCGCCAATCCTGCGCGGCGCCTGCGCGTTAGAAGTTGATGGTGATTACAAACGTATGGTGTTGGATTTTCGCACCGGCGACACCATCCGGACTTATGTCGATGGCGCCGACGTCGCACGGTATAGTCAGACCGGCGTGGTGACGCCGGATCATAACATTCGCACCAAGAATTTCCCGCTACTGGTTCCAGCCCCCGCTGCGGACGCGTTGGATGAATTCAAGGTGGCGGTGCAGCAGGCGGTTGATCGTTATGTTGCGGATTATCACGTTTATTTCGCCCGCAACAATGTGAGGGTGGGCGGCGTAAAAACCGCACTCGACCCGATGCCGCGCGTGGCGTTGGTGCCGGGTTTGGGTCTGTTTGGCATTGGGAAAAGCGCCGGAGAAGCCTCCGTCGCGGCGGATATTGCGGAAAACACGGTGGGCACGATCACCGACGCGGAAGCCATCGGGTGCTTCGACTGCATTCCCGAAACCGACATGTTTGACATTGAATACTGGTCGCTGGAACAAGCGAAGCTGGCCAAGGGTGCGGAAAAACCGATGGCCCGGCAAGTCGTAGCGGTCACCGGTGGCGGCGGGGGCATTGGGGCGGCCATTGCGGCTGCGTTTGTGCGTGAAGGCGCGGAAGTCGCGGTTCTGGACGTTGATCCGGACGCCGCCGCCAAGGTCGCGAATCGAATCGGTGGATTGGCCGTCACCTGCGACGTCACCAGCGCAGACTCGGTCCAAGCGGCGTTTGCTGCGATTGTTGCGCGGTACGGCGGCGTGGATGTCGTCGCCTCCAACGCAGGCGCCGCGTGGCAAGGGCGTATTGGGGATGTGAGCGACGCGACATTGCGTCAATCGTTCGAGTTGAATTTTTTTGGGCATCAAATTGTCGCCCAGGCCGCCGTCAAAATAATGCGTGCGCAGGACACTGGCGGCGGGTTGGTGTTCAACACGTCCAAGCAAGCGGTGAACCCCGGTCAGGATTTTGGTCCTTATGGTCTGCCCAAGGCCGCAACATTATCCCTGATGCGGCAATATGCAGTGGATCACGGCGCCGATGGCATCCGCGCCAATGCGGTCAATGCGGACCGTATCCGCACTGGCCTTTTGGACGATGACATGATCGCGGCGCGGTCCAAAGCGCGTGGCGTCAGCGAGGCGGATTACATGGCCGGAAACCTTCTAAACCGTGAAGTTATGGCGGAAGATGTCGCGGATGCATTTGTGTACCTGGCTAAGGCGGCAAAGACGACGGCAGCGGTTGTCACCGTGGATGGCGGCAACATCGCGGCGGCATTGCGGTAGTGATAGATCAAGAATGTCAAAAAAAAGTCATATTCGGGTGGCCCAATACGCTGGGATGTGCGAAATATAGGGTTCAATGGAAGGACACCCATGCAGACGATTACGACTTTAATTGCGTCCGCCATGTTGGCGGTTCTGGTAACATTTCAAACAATGGCGGCTGACTTGGAAAATACAATTTATTTGGACATCAAAGATGGACGGGTGGTGATCGAATTGCTCCCCGACCTTGCGCCTAACCACGTGGCGCGCATCAAGGAATTGGCCCGAAAAGGCTTTTACGATGGTATAGTGTTCCATCGAGTGATCGAAGGTTTTATGGCCCAAACCGGCGATCCCACAGGAACGGGCACGGGCGGGTCTGGTGAAAAACTAAAGGCAGAATTCAGCGCCGAACCCCATGTGCGTGGGATATTGTCGATGGCGCGGTCCGGCCATCCGGACAGCGCCGACAGTCAATTTTTCATTGTACTGAAAGACGCGTCCCATCTCGACCAGCAATACACGGCTTGGGGACGGGTTACTAGCGGCATGGATTTCGTCGACGGCATCAAACGCGGCCACCCCAGTTCCGGTGCGGTGGAAGATCCGGATAAAATTGTGAAAATGCAGGTCGCCGCCGACGTAGAGAAGTAAACTCGCCCATGCGAAGGATGCATTTGCGCCAATTTTATGTATAAAGTTTTATGTATAAAGGTTGTGAATGAATTTGAAAGGTGAGCGCTCATGGCGGTCTCAGAGATCTCTTCACAGCTGGTCGTTGCCTAGGAACGCACCTTCTGGCGCTGAACAGGAACAGGCTGTTGTGAACTGGTGCTGGAAGCCAGTCGCCAAACCCGTTCCTGGCCAGTTCTCCGGCGCGGTTGGTGGATGTTACGGTTTGAACGGTAGGTTCACCCACTGTTGCTAGTCAGCCAGAAGTGCGTCAATTTCCTGCAAATTTTCTGGCGTTAATTTCCATCGTGTGGCGGCGGCGTTTGCGGCCATTTGTTCGGGTTTTGATGCGCCGGTGATGATGCTGGCGATGACTGGTTGCGCCCCCAGCCAGGAAAATGCCAGGGTCAGCAAGTCATAGCCATGATCCTGCGCATAGTTTTCCAAATTTTCCAAAAGATCGAAATTTGCGTTGGCGAAGTCGGGGTCGTCGACCAGTCGGCTGCCTTTCGGCGCGGCGCTATTACGTTTGTACTTTCCCGTCAGAAGTCCCTTTGCGATGGGGTAATAGGGCAACATGGTGATATTGTTGGCGTTGCAAACGGGGATAAGATCCGACTCGATGCTCCGGTCGAGCATGTTCCAGGCGTTCTGGGCGGTGACAAATCCTTTCGATTCCGTGCGTTTGGCCTCATCGACGGCTCCCTGCATTTGTGCGCCGGTGTAATAGGAACACCCGTAATAGCGAATCTTGCCTGCTGTCACGAGATCTTCGAGCCCGCCCAAGGTTTCGGCGATTGGCGTTTCTGGATCGGGCCTGTGTTGCTGGAATAGATCGATGCAATCGGTTCGAAGTCGGGTCAGGGCCTGATCGGCGGTGAAGCGGATATTCTCCGGTGATCCTTTTTTCTTCCCGACGACATGTGACGCGGGCATGCCGAATTTGGTCGCGAGAAACACTTGGTCGCGCTTGCCCTTCAGGCCGCTGCCCATAAAAACTTCGGAATTGCCATCGCCGTAGGTTTCGGCGGTATCGAAAAAGTCGACGCCCGCGTCAATCGCCGCGTCCATGACCCTATGGGTGCCTTCTTCGTCAACGCGTCGTCCAAATGCATTGCACCCAAGCCCGACTAAGGAGACTTCCAAACCGCCTACGCCGCCGATGTTTCGTTTCTCCATGATTGATCCTGTGCCCATTTCCACTGAAGCACAAAGGCTAGCAGACACAGATCAAGAGGAAAACTAGATGTATGGGAGCGTTGCCATGTTCCTCTCCGGCACGAAGCAACCTACTCTAGAAGATGTTGGCGGCATTATCCATTAGAGACCTAATTCTCAGGTGGGTTTGGCATTCGACGGAAACATATTGCGGTGCGACTCCGCGTCCATCTTGGTTTTGAATTTTGAGTTCGCCATTAACGCAAGGGCGCGTTCTGTGGCGGGCCTTGCGTCGATCTCGTCGACCAGGCGTTTGAGGTTTGGCAACCCGTCCCAGGTGGCGTCGTCGAGAATACGCGGGATAAGACGTGCCCAGCCCCAGGCCGCCATGTCGACGATGGTGTAGGCGTCGCCCAATACATAAGGTCGGAATTTTAGCCGGTCGTCGAGAATGGCGTAGTGCCGGTGCGCTTCATACCGGTAACGGTTCACTGCGTACGGCGCTTTTTCGGGCGCATAGGCTTGAAAGTGCACCGATTGACCGGAATAGGGACCAACGCCGCTGGCGACAAACATCAACCAGGAGAGCAATTGCCCGCGTTCTTCCGGCGTGTCGGGTGGCAGGAATTTTCCCGTCTTTTCCGCCAGATATAGCAGGATTGCGTTGCTGTCGAAGATTGTTACATCGCCATCCATCAGACTGGGCGCTTTGGCGTTTGGGTTGATCGCTAGGTAGTCCGGCGTGAACTGCTCGCCCTTGCGGGTATCCACGGGAATGGGCTCGTATGGCAATTTAGCTTCTTCCAGAAACAAGGCCACCTTGGTCGGGTTGGGCCCGGTGTTGTAGTAAAATTTCAGCATTAGACATCAATTCTTAAGCTTGCGATAGCGTCTTCATCCAATGTGACGCCCAATCCGGGACCGGTCGGGATCAGCACTTCGCCATCGACTGGAATTATAGGGTTTTCGACAATATCCGTCGCCAACGCGCCGCTGACGCCGACCGCGAATACGCCGGCCATCACGGGGTGGGGGCAAGCGGCGCAAAGATGGGCGACGGCCGCCGTGGCGACGCTGGTACTGGGATGGTTGCCGGGATTTATGTCGAGCCCGGCGGCGGCGGCCACATGCCATAATTTTTGGATGTAGTGGATGCCACCATTTTTTGCGATCTTGGTTTGAAATGAGCTCGCCGCGCGTTTGCCAATAATTTCCAGTAGAGAATGATCGGTTGAAACGGATTCGTCCGCCATCAGCGGCATTCGGACGGCGCGGGCCAACGCCGCCATGCCGTCGATATCCCAAATCGCCAGCGGTTGTTCGGCGGTTTCGATGTCGTAGGGTTCCAGTTTGGTCAGAAGACTGAGCGCACGATCGTAACTCAACCCCGCGTTTGCATCGACCCTGATGAGGATCTTGTTGTCGAATTTTTTTCGGAGCGCAATCACATTTCGAAGGTCCATCGTCGGGTCATTGCCAATTTTGAGCACCAGATGCCGGAAGCCTTGTTCCACAAATCCTTGAGCGGAGTCGATCAACGACCCGGTCGTGCCCTGCATGGTCAACACGGCGGCGATGCGGACTTTGTCCCGGCACTTGCCACCTAAGAGTTGGTGCACGGGGACGCCCAGAATTTTGCCCATCAAGTCATACATGGCGTCGCCGATAGGCGCCTGAGCGTACAACGTGTTGTACATGGCGTTGTTGAAATCATGCATCACGGCGGCAACGTCAAATGGCGAGCGACCGATTAACATCGGCGCGAAATAATCATTGATGGTCCGCACCAGATTGGGCAGCGTCTCGGCGCTGCCTTGTCGACGCCACGCTTGCGTTTCGCCAATCCCTGTCACGCCCTGGTCGGTATGTAGCCGAACGATCAGGGTTTCCACGACTTCACGCGCGGCACCGCTTGAAATCTTAAACGGCGTCTTGAACGGGGTGTGTAAGGGTATGCACTCGACCCGGGTAATTTTTACTGGTGCGTTGGCCATTTGGTCCGCATTCGATGGTAAGGGGATGTCGTTCATTGAATATCTTCACTATTAATCGGTAGAGTTTAGGCGAAGGGGAGCGATCCTACAATTTAATGATGTCGGGTTCACGGGACTGGGGCTTGCCCAGTGCGACGCTGCCTGTAAGGTGTTTCCGTAACATTGGCCTTAACATTAGGGGTTGCATTATGAGCGTAAAATTTGGTCTCCGCGTTCCTATGGTGGGAACGCCCCAGGACACTGGTGCC
>JAPKDL010000213.1 GCA_028822585.1 Alphaproteobacteria bacterium
CAAAACCACTTCGGTGTCGTCAAAACCACTTTGGTGGCGTCAAGACCATGTAAAGGAGGGTGATCAAGCGCTGGGCTGGAAACAAACCGCGCGGGTTCGGTCTCAAAGGAATTTCTCATGACACGAATATAATAAATCTCAGCCCGGTCTCCGAGACTGATGCAGAGGGCAAAACTTGATAAACTGCCCTGGATATTTCGGCGCGCATCACCCACATAGGAATTAATTATTATTATATGATTAAAATATCGCCTTAATTCAATGGGATACGCCGCAATTCGATGTTTGCAATAGCATTCTAACACTAACGATATAAGGGGGAAAAAATTTGGACAGTGAAATAAAATCAAAATATTACCGCCAAAATAGCGGGACCTAACGGTATAATTTCAAGATCATTTCGTTAATTCATAGAGTTACTTTTAACATTTGGCGGTTTCCTCTTCATAACGCCTAGGCTGACAAGGCGGTTGCGGCACCCTCTGGGCCCTTTTATCATGCGCTCCGCAGCGCAACTGTCCGGCGGAGAAGACCGTCAGACGAAACACGTTAAACAGCGCCTGAAACGGCGAGTAAAGGACCGACCAGTTATGCTTAATATTTTACGCCGAGGCGTACAGACTTGGTATTTCAAGAGCCTGCTGATCTTGCTAGCGTCGAGTTTCGTCATTTGGGGCGCAGGAGATTTTGCGTCCAGCGGATCACGGGGAAACGCGGTCGCCACTGTTGGCGACCAGGATATTAGCGGCCCTTCCGTCATCAACGCCTTTAACCGGCAGATGCGCCAGTTTCGCGGCAGTATCACCGCCGAACAGGCGCGGCAATTCGGCGTATTGGATCAGGTGCTAAACGCGCTTATCGACGAGTCTTTATATGACGCGGAAGCCGCTGATTTAGGCGTCCGGGTCAGCAACGCCGCCGTGGTGAAAGAGATTCACACCGAAGGCGCCTTTCGGGACTCGTTAACAAAGAAATTTGACCGCAATCAATTTCAACAGGTGTTGTCGCAAAATGGACTAAGCGAACAACAGTATGTCGAAAGCCTTCGACGCACGTCGACGCGCCAGCAAGTCTTGGGCGGCTTTGGCGCCGCCGCCGCCCCCAAGTCTATTGTCGACCGGCTCCATAAGTGGCGTCAGGAACGACGCGTCGCCGACGTCTTGAGCATCCCCATTGACATCACATCTGACGTAGGCGCGCCGGATGATGCCGCTTTGTCAGCCATTCACAAGATTCGTGAATCCCAGTTCACGGCGCCGGAATACCGAAAAGCAGTGGTTATCCACCTCAAGGCCGACGACCTTAAAGCGGAAATCGACGTCAGCGATGATGATTTGAAAGAGTCTTACGACCAACGGCAAAACGAATTTACCGTTTCGGAACGCCGCAAGGTTCTGCAAATGGTCCTGCCGGATGTGGATAAGGCGAAAGCTGCCGGCACCAAGTTGGCCGAAGGCAGCGCCTTTGAAGACGTCGCGAAAACCATCGCCGGTCAGGATAATTCCTCGATCGACCTAGGCGCCATTTCAAAAGCAGATTTACCCGACGATTTGGCGGAGGCGGTGTTTAAACTGAATAAAGGTGAAACGAGCGGTCCCATAACCGGCCCTTTCGGCGTGCACATCTTTCGCGTCACCAACATATTAACCGGATCGGTCAAGGGCTTCGACGAAGTCCGATCTGAATTGAAAGATCAGATTGCCGCCGACCGCGCCATTAACGCACTTTACAAGCTCGCAAACACCTTGGACGACGCCTTGGGCGGCGGCGCGTCTTTGGAAGAATCTGCCCGACAACTGAACGTTAAATTGACCCGGTTTGCAGCCCTGGACCAACAAGGCGGAGGGGTCGATAGCAAAATCATCGCAGGCCTTCCGACAGGCGATAAATTCCTCAAAGTGCTTTTCGAAACTGCAGAAGGCGAAGACAGCCAATTAAACGAAACCGGCGACGGTGAATATTTCGTGCTTCGGGTTGATAGAGTCATACCATCAACGGTGCGTCCCCTGGACACGGTGCGCGATCACGTGGCTGCTGTGTGGCGGTCCGAACAGCAAGCAAAACGCGCAAAAGACACCGCGCAGGGCATATTGGACGCTTTGAAAGAGGGGAAGAGTCTCGCCGCGCTTGCAATCCCTCATGGGCTCACGGTCAAGACCAGCCAGCCTTTCAAACGTAACGGGGCCGGTGCGGACGCCAGTTTACCATCGGGCCTTATCGCCGATTTATTCGAGCGAATGACTGGTGAAAGCGCCCTGGGACAAACAGAGACAGGGTATTCCGTGGCGGTCCTGACCTCGGTCAAAATAGCTGAACATGACTCGAGCAAGGACAAAACAGCTTTGGACGCAACCCGAAATGGTGTTTTACGCGGTATGACCAGCGACATTGTCATTCAATACAATAACGCATTGCGCAGCCGACATTCCGTCGAAATCAACCAACGGGTAATGGACAGTTTGTTTACAGCGAACCCCTAAACAATTTTCAACAATGCAAACACCACAAAGTAGGACAAACGTTTATCATGCAGACCAGCCCCGATTTCGACGCGTTTACCGCCGCCTATGATGCGGAGCGCGCGCAGGTGATCTGGACGACGGCGTTCGCCGATTTGGAAACCCCTGTATCCGCCATGATGAAACTGTCCAATGGGCGCCCCAATAGCTTCCTGCTAGAATCGGTACAAGGCGGGGCCATTCGGGGGCGATATTCATTTATAGGTTTGAAACCGGACCTTATTTGGCGGTGCGATGGGGATAAAGCGTCTATAAACCGTCGCGCCCTGTCCAGCGGATCCTTCAAGCCTTGTGCGGAGGGGTCATTGGATTCGCTGCGTGCGCTGATCGATGAATCGAGGATTGAATTACCGGAATCACTGCCGCCCATGGCCGCCGGTCTTTTCGGTTATATGAGCTATGACATGGTGCGCTTGATGGAGACCCTACCGGACGAAAATCCGGATGTCATGGGGACCCCGGACGGATTATTCGTGCGCCCGACAATCATCGCCGTGTTCGACACCATTGAAGACATTGTCACCATCGTGACGCCCGTGCGTCCCGCCGAAGGCATCGATGCGGCGGCGGCGCGGCGGATTGCGGAAGAACGGCTGGCAGATGTCCTGGCAGATTTTGAAGGCCCCTTGCCCTATCATGGCCGCACGCCGGAAGTTGAACATGAAACCCCGACGCCGACATCGAACATGTCGCGCCCCGCGTTTCACGACATGGTTAAACGCGGCAAGGACTACATCACCGCGGGCGATGTCTTTCAGGTCGTTCTCAGCCAGCGCTTTGAAGTCCCGTTCACCTTGCCGCCATTTTCCCTGTACCGGTCGCTGCGGCGGTTGAACCCCTCGCCGTTCCTGTTTTTCCTGGATTTTGGCGACTTCGCGATTGTTGGCTCCAGTCCCGAAATACTGGTCCGGTTGCGGGGCGATGAAGTCA
>JAPKDL010000069.1 GCA_028822585.1 Alphaproteobacteria bacterium
ACGCACGAGCCTGCACTGTTAGACAGTGTTCAAAATCAATCAGTTACATCGCAGGCTTGCCGTAGGCCGGGCACACTCCCTATAGTCCGATTTTAATGGCTCCCACCTCATTATCCACTGATCTTTCAGCTCTCCGATTCCCCCACCGTCACTTGTTGGGCATTGAAGGTTTATCTCCCGAAGAAATAACGCTGTTACTTAACCTTGCCGATGCCTATGTCGCGCAAAATCGACAACGGGATAAAAAAAGCGACATGTTGCGCGGTCGCACGATCATCAATTTATTCTTCGAAAATTCCACACGAACCCAGACGTCTTTTGAACTGGCCGGTAAACGCTTGGGCGCCGATGTCATCAACATGTCCGTGTCCAGCAGTTCGATCAAAAAGGGCGAAACGATGATCGACACGGCAATGACGTTGAACGCAATGCATCCCGATGTCCTGGTTGTGCGCCACCCCGATGCGGGCGCGGTCAAATTGCTGTCGGAAAAGGTCAACAGCGCTGTTATCAACGCCGGAGACGGACGGCATGAACACCCCACCCAGGCGCTACTCGACGCGCTTACGATCAAACGCCGAAAAGGGCATTTGGATCGGCTTACCGTCGCCATTTCCGGCGACATCCTGCACAGCCGCGTGGCCCGATCAAACATTCAATTGCTGAATCTCATGGGCGCCCGTGTACGCGTGGTGGCGCCGTTAACTTTATTGCCCACCGATATCGACCGCTTCGGCGTGGAAGTGCATCACGACATGCGCCAAGGCCTGACCGGATGTGACATTGTTATGATGCTGCGGCTGCAAACCGAACGGATGCGCGGCATGTTCGTCCCGTCAATCCGCGAATATTTTCATTTTTTCGGGTTAGATAGGGAAAAGCTATCTTACGCCAAACCCGATGCGCTTGTGATGCATCCCGGGCCGATGAATCGCGGGGTGGAGATTGATTCCGAATTGGCGGACGACATCAATCGGTCGGTCATTCGCGAACAAGTCGAAATGGGCGTCGCAGTGCGCATGGCGTGTTTGGACGTACTCACACGCGCGGACAACTTAAATCCACCCGCTGACCCCTTAGAGCCTGGTTCGTAATATGCTGCTAATTTCATTGACGACAATTAAGTCAGATCGCAGGAGAAGCCCGCGGGGAGATGCGTTTCATCGGCCAAGGGCCACGAGGCGCCAGCCGGTCGAGAAGCGCAAACCCTCTGGGTGCCCATTGTTTACGCGTTGGGCGGCGTCAGCGCCCGCTTTCGATACCGCCAGAATCCTGGCGCACCCCCTTCCTAACCAGCCCGTAAACAATGACCATGAGATCAACTGCATATTACAACCCAGACTTTTAGGCACGGCATGACCAAATACCGCACTGCCTATCTAAATGCCCGCCTCTTGGACCCGGAAACGAATTTGGACGAACACGGCGATTTGTTGCTCGAAGACGGGCGCATCTCAGATTTCGGCCCTGGATTATTCGCCGATGGTTCGCCCTCCGGCGCGGACATTGTCGATTGTGGTGGCCATTGTTTGGCGCCCGGCTTGTTCGACATGCGAGTGCAAGTCCGCGAACCTGGCGAAGAACACATGGAATCCATTGAATCCGCAGGGCGCGCGGCGGCGGCAGGCGGCGTTACGTCAATTGTGTGTTTGCCCAATACAAACCCCGTAATCGACGACGTCTCCGTTGTCGAATTCATCGCCCGGCGCGCACGGGAAGGAAAACTCGTCAAAGTCTTTTGTTATGGCTCTCTAACCCGAGGCATGAACGGAACAGAACTGACTGAAATGGGTCTTTTGGCCGAAACCGGCGTGCTCGGTTTCACCGATGGTGAAAAGGCGTTGTCCAATCCGCTAGTGCTCCGCCGTGCGCTCAGCTACGCACGGACCTTTAATTTATTGGTTATTCAACACCCCGAAGTTGCAGAATTAGTTGAAGACGGCGTTATGACCGAAGGCGAAATCGCCACACGGCTCGGCCTGCCCGGCGCACCGGCCGAAGCCGAAGTCATGATGGTCGAACGGGACCTTCGGCTCGTCGCGTTGACCGGGGGCCGTTACCACGCCGCGCATGTCTCCACCGCAGCCACAATAGACGTGATCCGAAAAGCGAAACGTGATGGATTGAACGTCACTTGCGACACCGCTCCGCATTACTTCGCGCTCAATGAAACCGCAATTGGCGATTATCGAACCTTCGCCAAGGTAAGCCCGCCATTACGGTCCGAGCGAGACCGACAAGCGGTCGTCGAAGGGCTGGCCGACGGCATCATCGACGCCATCGCCAGCGATCATTCGCCCTATGACCAGGACTCAAAGCGGCTTCCCTTCGTACAAGCCGCCTACGGCATTGTCGGCTTGGAAACGTTGCTACCGTTAACGCTCGAACTCTATCACAATGGCAGCTTGACGTTATTGGACGCGCTTCGAAAGGTGACTATCAATCCCGCCAAATTGCTCCAACAACCGTTTGGACGCCTTGCCCGCGGCGCGCCAGGCGATTTGGTCCTTTTCGACCCATATAAACCGCATCAGATTGACGTCGACGCCTTTCACAGCAAGTCCAAAAATTCACCGTTCGACAAACGTCCCGTGCAAGGCGTGATCCATCGCACCGTCGTCGAAGGCCGCGCCATCTACATCAACACGGAGTAGTCCATGGATATATTCGGAGTGATTGCCGTGCTGGCTCTGGGTTATTTTTTGGGGTCGATTCCGTTCGGCCTCGTATTAACGCGTTTGGCCGGACTTGGGGATATTCGCCAGATTGGGTCAGGAAACATCGGTGCCACCAATGTTTTGCGCACCGGCAACAAATTCTTGGCGGCGCTAACCCTCATTTGCGACAGCGGCAAAGGCACCGCCGCAGTAGTCGCAACCGCTCATCTCTATCCGTCTCTGACCGCCCCCATCGCGGTCGCAGCCGTTCTTGGTCACTTATTCCCTGTCTGGCTAAAGTTTCAAGGCGGCAAGGGAGTCGCAACCACATTGGGCGCCCTCCTTGCGCTGGCCTGGCCAGTGGGGTTGCTAGCATGCGGCACATGGTTGATCTCCGCCGTACTCTTCCGCTACTCATCGCTTTCTTCGTTAGTTAGCCTAGCGCTGTCACCACTGTATGCTTATTTCTTGGCGGACCAACCGACCATGATCGCCACCGCACTCATTGCCGCTTTGTTGTTCTATCGGCACAAAGACAACATTCGCCGCCTCCTTTCCCGCGAAGAAACGAAAATTGGCCAAAAATCCTGACGCCACTTTATTAATGGTGCCATCACAGGTTGACGGCATCACTTAGAACACGGCATGGCTCCCTCATAAACACACCCTCACCTGAGCGATCGACCGCGGCGGAACGACTTGACCGTCTTCGCCTCATCCGCACCCAAAATGTCGGCCCCGTCACCTTTGGGTAATTGCTGTAACAGTTTGGATCCGCGACCACAGCCCTCGCCGCCCTGCCCAGCCTCACCCAACGCGGTGGTCCTCGAGCCTCCGCTGAAGCCTTGTCAGACAGCTGTGGCACAACGGAAAATCAACGCTGTGCAGGTAAAGGACGATCGCCTCCTTATATTGGGTGAACCGGGTTTTTTAAACACATTAGCGGCAATTCCGGGCTGTAACTTGGCACCGTCGTGGTTGAGGTGGCGGCCTGGTCGCGATCTTTGATCACGGCGCGCCTGGCCGGTGAGCAAGGACAGGAAATTTTCGCCGTCCCCGGTTCACCACTCGACCCGCGCGCCAAAGGACCGAACAAGCTTAATCGCGACAGCGCCATTTTGTTGGAAAACGCCGAGGATGTTTTGGAGGTTCTAACCGCTTTGCGGCAGAACACCATTGGTGAAGACAGGGAATCGGTAATCCGTACCAAATTACGCACGCCAGCGCCTTTGGACGAAACAATATTGACCCAAGCGCGCGCCACCATCACCGAATGTTTGGTGCCACCGCCGTCGCGGATTGACGGTCTCGTCCAGGATTCCAACTACTCCATCGATATTTGGTCCCACGTTTTGTCGGATATGGCGCTGGCTGGGCTGGCTGAACGGCATCCTTTCGGCGCAGTTTCACTGCTCCCAATGCTCTGATCAAAACGCTTGCTTCCCCAGCCTTTCGTGAATCGAACCACCAGCCTATTGATTCGGTGGGACAACTGATAATAAAGTTTCAAAACCACATAAATTTTAAATTCTTTTTAATGTTTTTTTATTCTTTTACTGTAGATACGAGCCAAAAAATTGACCACGGTTGAAAACCTTTGGTTGACGAAGGTCTCCGGCAATGCCAAGTGTGACTTCCGTCACTGTGGAATTATCTAAATTAGCTGTATGCATTGCCCCTTAAAACTCAACGCGTAATAGGAACTTATGAACGTCGTCATCGTTGAATCACCGTCAAAGGCGAAAACCATTAATCGCTATCTTGGATCCGATTACCGGGTCCTTGCGAGCTATGGCCATGTGCGCGATTTACCGCCAAAGGACGGGTCCGTGCGACCAGATGACGATTTCTCCATGTCTTGGCAAGTCGATGGAAAATCACAGAAAAACATCGACGACATCACCAAAGCACTGCGTGGCGCCACCCAATTATATCTCGCGACCGATCCGGATCGGGAAGGTGAAGCGATTTCCTGGCACGTCCAACAATTGTTGGAAGATGAAAATGCGTTAGACGGCGTGAACGTTCAACGGGTTGTATTCCATGAAATTACGAAATCCGCCGTTCTGGAGGCGATGAAGCATCCGCGCGAATTGGACGAATCGCTCATTCAGGCCTACCTCGCCCGCCGCGCGCTGGATTATCTTGTCGGGTTTACATTGTCACCGGTGTTATGGCGCAAACTACCTGGTTCCCGCTCCGCAGGCCGGGTTCAATCGGTCTCGTTACGGTTGATTTGTGAACGCGAAGCTGAAATTGAAATTTTTAAAATAGACGAATACTGGTCTATCGAAGCCGCCCTTAAAACAGCCAAAGGCGCTGCATTTACCGCGCGGCTGACCCATCTGAACAGCGAGAAATTAGGACGCTTGAGTCTTTCGGACAAGACCACTGCAGACGCCGCGATTGCAGCGGTGCGCGCCAATAACTACTGCGTTTCCGCTGTCGAAAATAAAATTGTCCGGCGTAACCCGGCCCCGCCTTTCACGACATCAACCTTGCAACAGGAAGCCAGCCGAAAGCTTGGCTTCAGCGCCAGCCAGACCATGCAGGTTGCACAACGCCTCTATGAAGGTGTCGATATTGCTGGCGAAACCGTGGGTTTGATCACCTATATGCGGACTGATAGCGTCACATTAAGCCTGGAAGCGGTCGCCGCCTCCCGAAGCCTGATTGGGCAGGATTTTGGCGCTGAGTATGTGCCCGCTAAAGCACGAATGTACAAAACCAAAGCGAAAAATGCGCAGGAAGCCCACGAAGCCATTCGCCCGACAAACGTTCATCTTCGCCCCAAAGAGGCGGCGCAGTCGCTCGATGAATCACAGCGCAAACTCTATGACTTAATCTGGAAACGTACAGTCGCAAGCGCCATGGAAAGCGCCGTGCTGGACCAAATGGCGGTCGACATGTCCAGCCCCGACAACAACGTCGTGCTGCGCGCCAATGGATCGGTGGTTAAATTCGACGGATTCTACGCCCTGTATCAGGAAAGTCAGGACGACAAGGCCGGCGAGGATGAAAAGGATCGTCGCCTTCCCGCCTTGACCAAGGATGAAGCAGTCATCCTGTCAGATGCAAAGGCCGAACAGCATTTCACGCAACCGCCGCCGCGTTACACCGAAGCCAGCCTCGTCAAAAAAATGGAAGAGCTCGGCATTGGGCGTCCGTCCACCTATGCGTCTATCCTGAAGGTTTTACAGGACCGTGATTATGTCCGCCTGGAAAAACGTCGGTTCACACCAGAAGATCGCGGTCGGCTGGTTACGGCGTTTCTGGAAAACTTCTTCAAACGCTATGTCGAATACGACTTCACAGCAGATTTGGAAGACCAATTAGACGGTGTTTCTGATGGTCGGGTTGATTGGAAAAAGGTCCTCCATGATTTTTGGAATGCGTTTTCAAAATCCGTTGGCGACACCAAAGACCTCACCATCACCCAAGTTCTTGACGCGCTGGATGTCGATTTGGGCGCCCACTTCTTCCCGCCCGACGAAACCGGTAGCGATGCCGTTGCGCGGGCCTGCCCAGCTTGCGCCGCCGGGCGGTTAAATTTAAAATTGGGCAAGTTCGGCGCTTTCATTGGCTGCTCCAATTACCCCGAATGCCGCTACACACGGCAATTCGCCGCCCCTGGCGAAGAAGAAGATCCGGAATTAGCGGATTTGGCGAGCGGCCCACGTGTCTTGGGGCAAGATGCCGACACCAGCCTCGACGTCACGCTCCGAAAAGGGCCGTACGGCTTATATGTGCAGCTCGGGGAACAGGAGGAAAAGGTAAAGGGCAAGAAGGCCCCGCCAAAGCCGAAACGCGTGTCTTTGACAAAAGCTATTCCCCCCTCCTCACTGACATTGGAAACAGCGCTACAACTTTTGGCGCTGCCGCGTGACATCGGTGAGCATCCCGAAACGGCTCAAAAAATACTCGCCGGAATTGGGCGTTTTGGTCCTTACCTAAAACACGGCCCCGCCTATTGCTCGCTCGGCCCCGAAGAAGATGTTCTGACCATTGGGTTGAATCGCGCTGTCGTAGTGATAGCCGAAGCGAAGAGCAAAGGACGTGGCGGTGGCGGACGTGAACTTGGCGAACATGACGGCAAACCGGTGAGCGTCCGCAAGGGTCGCTTCGGTCCTTATGTCAAATGCGGAAAGGTCAATGCGACGCTGCCGCGTGACGCCATTATGGACGAATACACCTTGGAAGAAGCAGTCGCGCTAATTTTGGTCAAAATAGTAAAAATGGAAGCCAAGAAAGACGCCCCTGCCAAGAAAAAACCGGCTAAAAAGAAAGCGCCAGCCAAGAAGAAAGCCACAAAGAAACTTGCTTCCAAGAGCACGGCAAAAGCGAAACCAGCCAAGGCGAAAATCGTCGCCAGCGAGACGAGTTGACCGACCGGGACCATCCGTCGCTGCCGTCGAAAGCGCAGATACTCGAATTCGTCAAAGAAACGCCAGGCAACGTTGGAAAGCGTGAAATCGCTCGCGAATTCGGCATCAAGGGCGCCGCGCGACAAGGCCTAAAACAAATCCTGATTGAATTGCAGGATGATGGATTGCTGGAACGTGGCCGGAAACGCCGCCTGCGTCCCCCTGGCGCACTGCCGCCTGTCTTGATTATCGATGTTGTGAGCATCGATTCCGACGGCGATCCCCTTTGCACCCCTGCGCGATGGGACAGCGAAGATGCACGGCCCGTCATACACCTAACTGCAAACAGTAAGCGGGGGGCAGCGGCCCCGGGCAAGGGCGACCGAATTTTAGCGCGCGTGAAACGCGTCAGCGGCGGCCAGTACGAAGCCGAAGCCATTCGTGTCCTAGGAGCGGGTTCAGACGCCTTTATGGGCGTTTATGAGATTCACGACGACGCTGGTTCGGTGTCGTCTATTGATCGTAAGCGCCGCACCACTTACCCGGTCGAAAAACGGGACGACGGCGGGGCAGCGAACGGCGATGTCGTGGAGGCTGAAATCGTACGAGGCCGACATGGTCGACGTGCACGAGTCACCACCATCATCGGTCCCATAGATGCGCCATCGACATTCAGTCTTATCGCACTGAAAAGTCGGGAAATCCCTGTTGAATTTCATGCCGACGCGCTGACGCAGGCGGAAAATTCGAAGCCGGCGCCCTTAGCGTTGGGAGACAAGGACAAACGTCGGGCCGACCTTCGTGACATTCCCCTGGTCACTATTGACGGCGCCGATGCGCGCGACTTTGACGATGCGGTCTTTGCAACACCCGACGACGACCCGAAAAACCCCGGTGGCTGGCGCCTGATAATCGCGATTGCGGATGTCAGCTGGTATGTCAGGCCCGGCGACGCGCTGGATATTTCAGCGAAAGAACGGGGTACATCCGTGTATTTTCCGGACCGGGTGACGCCAATGTTACCGGAAGCGCTTTCGAACGATCTGTGTTCTCTGCGCCCAAACGAAGACCGCGCCTGCGTCGCCGCACATATATGGATCGATCAAAACGGCACTATTTTACGCAGCACCTTCGAACGCGCGCTCATACGGTCCGCCGCGCGGCTAACCTATGAACAGGTCCAGTCTGCGCATGACGGTGCCACGGATGATTTGACCGCGCCTTTGGCGACTCCTGTGATCGCGCCGCTATATGGCGCTTACGCCACGTTGGAATCCGGCAGGGTCAAACGCGGTACGCTAGAAATCAATCTACCCGAACTGCAAATTCACCTTGGTGAAGATGGTCATATTGGCAGGATCGAACCACGCCCGCGCCTCGACAGCCACCGATTGATCGAAGAATTCATGATCACGGCGAATGTCGCCGCTGCTAAGACTTTAGCCGCCAAGAACATACCCTTTCTTTATCGTGTACACGAGCCGCCATCGCTTGAAAAACTTGAAGCGTTGCGTGAATCTCTCACCGGACTTGGCTACAAACTCGCCAAGGGTGCTGTAAAAACATCAGACCTTACCGGGATTATCCGTCAGGCGACGGAAAAAAACCAGTCCAGGCTTGTCAACACATTGATTTTACGCAGTCAATCCAAGGCGGTGTACACGCCGGAACTTGAAGGCCATTTCGGTCTGGCGCTCAGCCAGTACTGCCATTTCACCTCACCAATCCGGCGGTATCCGGACATCATTGTTCATCGCGCGCTTGTTGATGCGTTTCGTCAGGGCCCCGGCGGATTAACGCCAGAGGAAGCAGATGGCCTGGAAGACATTGGCGATCAAACGTCGATCACTGAACGCCGGGCGGAAGCTGCCGAGAGAGACGCCAAGGACCGCTATATTGCTGCGTTTATGGCGGAACATGTCGGCGCAACCTTCCATGGTCATATCAACGGGGTTGCCCGGTTTGGCTTCTTTGTGACGTTGGACGACACCGGCGCAGATGGACTGGTACCGGTTAGCACGTTGCCTTGGGATCGTTATTTCCATGAAGAAGCCGCGAATCGTCTGGTCGGTCAGCAAACCGGAAACGCCTACACGATGGGGGGGGCAGTCAAAGTTAAATTAACTGAAGCAAATGTCCACACGGGTGGTTTGGTATTTCATGTGCTTGAAGGCGGAGAAACCATAAAAACAACGGGTAATCGCACAAACAAACGGCAAACATCCAGATCTTTCCGACAAAATATCAAAAAAGGCGGCAAGGGTCGAAATAAAAAGGCGCCCCAAAAATAACCGCGAATAACCTCCCTGGAAATTTAGGCATTCTGGCCTTACCCTTACGCGACTATTTGTACCGGTAGAGAAATACTTAATTCAGAATGACCGACGCCGCGCCCCACATCTTCGCGATTTATCATAACGCTCTCCATTCCATTATTTGTGGAATACGGGGACTGCTGACAGCCGTTGTCATTGGCGTGTTCCTGTTTACAGCAGCCTGCACAACGACGACGACCGTGGTCGCGCCGACCAACACTAGCGCCATTCAGAAAATGTTCGAATTGGCGTTTTCCGACATTCATGAAATCCACCTCGATACAATCAACATTGACGCCTTGGCGCTTGGCGGCTTACAGGGGTTAACGCTACTCGAACCGGCGGCAGAACTTCGGCGCAAGGACGGCGCCGTCGAATTTTTGATTAATGAAAGTTTGATCACGAAAACGGAGGCGCCGAGCGCGAATGACGGCGTTGGCTGGGCGAAAGTCGTAGACGCGCTCATAGCCATTGGAAAAAAATCTTCCGCAAAACTAGAAAACGCCGATGATGAGCGAATATATAAAGCGGTATTTTCGGGGGTTCTGAAGAAACTGGACAAATACTCGCGTTATGCAGGCGCCAAACTGACCCGCCGAAACAGGGCAATTCGCGAAGGGTTCGGCGGCATTGGCGTTTCCATAAAAGCAGAGGCGACTGGCGCACGCGTGGTCAAGGTGGCTCAAAACTCACCCGCCTCGAAGGCTGGTCTGCAAGTTGGCGATTTAATGACAGCCGTCGATGGGGCCGCTATAGATGGTTTACCCCTACAAGAAACTGTCAAAAAATTACGCGGTTTGGTCCACAAAAAAATCCAGGTAAAGATTGAACGAAAGTCACTGCAAGAACCAATTGTGGTCGTCATGCAACGAATTCGGATTATGCCCACCACCGTCCACTACACACCCAAGGACACCGTAGCCTATGTCCAGGTTACGAGTTTTAATCAGGATACGGCCAGACAACTCAAGGACACCGTACAACGGGCGCGCCAAGAACTGGGCGATAAACTGAAAGGGCTGGTGCTGGATTTAAGGGACAATCCGGGGGGACTTCTGGATCAGGCCGTCGACACTGCCAATTTGTTTATTGTTCGAGGCCGCATCAGCGATACAAAAGGCCGACACCGGGACAGCGTTCAGCACTTCAGCGCGTCGAATGGCGACATCAGCCAGGGCCTGCCAATCGCTGTATTAATGAATGGTGCCTCTGCCTCCGCCGCCGAAATTCTAGCGTCAGCGTTACAGGACAATGGACGCGCAATTCTAATCGGCAGCCGCAGTTTTGGTAAAGGCACGGTGCAAACAGTTTTGCAACTGCCCAATGAGGGCGAGCTAATCCTGACTTGGGCGCGGCTTCTCGCACCATTGGGGTACAGCCTAAATCGCCTGGGCGTATTGCCTAATATTTGCACAAGTAACGCCAGCGACGTAGACACTCTTTTAAAAGAGGCCCTTGGTGGAAACCTGGAGCGACGTCAAAAGGCGCTATCCCTACGTCGTAGCATTCGGGACGACGACAGTGAAAAAGGCAAGGCGGTCCAGGCGTCATGCCCATGGCGGCCACGAAACGGATTAGATATCGACATCGAAGTAGCGAAAGCAATTCTCGAATCCGGTGAATTGTACGAACGCGCGGTTGTCATATCCGCGCCAATCGCAGGGAGTTAAAGAGAATGCCAGACGGAATAAACGAAAAAATAAAGCCGCAACGCGCCACACCCGTGCGGCCCAGCGACGCCGCCAGCCTTATTGTGTTACGCGGGTCGGGTAACAAGTTAGAAGTGCTGTTAGGCCAGCGCCGCAAGGATGCCCGGTTTGCGCCAGGTGTTTATGTGTTTCCCGGCGGGCGCGTCGACCGCACGGATGGAGCGCACGCCAGCCTTCATCCTGTTCGGCATGATGTCGCCAAAAAAATCAGCCGCCATTGTCCACAACATCGCGCCAACGCTTTGGCCTGGGCCGCCGTACGAGAAACCTGGGAAGAAGCAGGTTTGCTTATTGGGCAACCTGGCACCATTGAAAACCCAACCCTGTCACCTGTGCACGCAGCCTATGCTGACGCCGGCCTATCGCCCTGCATCGACAAACTAGACTACATCGCGCGCGCCATTACGCCTACGAAAAGCCCGATGCGCTTCAACACCAGATTCTTTCTTGCGAGCGGCGAACACGCACATGGCGAGCTGCACGTCTCCAGCGAATTAGAGGATATCGGGTGGCGGACGGTAACCGAAACCTTCAACGATTTGACAATCATGAGCGTCACCGCTTTCGCCTTAAAGGAAGCCATGAGCTTTTTGCAGGAATTGCCGACGCCGGATCCCAATCGACTCATTCCTCGCTTTACGCATCTCGAAGGACCGCGCCGGGTATTGATGGAATAAACTTGACTTCAACCCAAGACGCGATAATTTGCGCGCCTTGGATTTAATAATAATTTATGAGGATTTCGTCCATGGCGAAACCAAGCACGGTTCTTATCAAAATGGTCAGCAGCGCCGACACGGGCTACTACTACGTCACGAAAAAGAACCCTCGCACAAAGACTGAAAAGTTGGAACTTCGGAAATTTGACCCGGTCGTGCGGAAGCATGTGCTGTTCAAGGAATCGAAGATCAAATAACGATCCAGAATTGTTTGGTTTAGGCTATTTCGCCTAGGTTTCGGTTGATTTTTTTCGGTTAAATTAACGAGTCACATGAGCAAACCGCCGATTTCGGCGGTTTTTCCATGCTTCCAACCCATGCCGTTATCAACATGATCGGCGAATTAATCCCTGATGGATTATTCAGCGGACGCCGCTTTTCTGGCCTGCGGTTGCAGTATGTCATACATCATGGACTCGGCCCAAACGATAGCCTTATTCCGACCGCTTCGTTTGCAATGATATAGCGCCTCGTCAGCCCGCCTAATCAACGCATCGATCGTGTCGGTGGGGCCGACAGCCCTGATGACGCCAATACTCAATGTCGGAGTGGTTTTAACGATGGACGCCGACACCTTAAACTGTTCAGCGTTCCTCAGCGAGCGCTGTCATCTTCGCCGCGCAAGGTTGAACGCGACGACGAATTACTCGATACTATGGCAAATCGTGAGAGTCAGAGAGAAGGAGACGCTGAATGCAGATCGCTGCAAATGGCCGTCAAGACAGCATTCAAATTAAGCCTTTAACCGCATCCATCGGCGCTTCGGTTTGCGGTGTAGACTTGGCCAATCTGAGCGACAACGAATTCAACGTCATCCAGCAGTCGTTGTTTGACCGCTGCATGCTGACCTTCCCCGGACAAAACATTGACAACAAAGGCTTGCTAACCTTTTCCAAATTATGGGGCGAAATCATGGTGACGCCCATGTTGACTTACCTGGAAGGTACCCCCGGCGTACTGGAAGTTCAGAACCGAGGAAAGGCCCTCACACCCACTGAATACTGGCATCCCGACTCCGCCTACCTGGAACGCCCGCCCGTAATTTCTATAATGGCGGCGCAACAATTGCCGGACGCGGGTGGCGACACCATGTTTTGCAATCAATACCTTGCCTACGACGCATTGTCGGAAGGTATGAAGTCTATGCTTGAAGGCGTTCGCGGTAAATTTACGGCGGCGATCATGGCGAAACGAACCGGACACGAAGGCGACGTGCCCTACGAATACCACCCCGTCATCCGGACTCATCCGGAAACCGGGCGCAAGGCGCTGTTTATAAGTGGTCCCGACACAGTGCCGTCGCTGGAAAATATGAGCGAAGCCGACAGTCGTCCGCTGCTTGATTACCTCTACGGTCTATGCCCCAAACCCGATCGCAGTTATCGCCACCAATGGAAATCAGGCGACGTCGTTATGTGGGATAATCGGTGCTCCATGCATTACGCCGTGCATGACCACGGCGATTCGGTGCGCATTATGCATCGCGTCACAATTGCAGGCGAAAAGCCGGCCTAGGATTTGATTAAATCTCTGGCGGCGGCGGTAGCTCGAAGATCGCACTTTCATTCAAATCATCGGCGTCGGCGCGCGCCATTAACGTCGACATCAAATTCATAGAGGTATCGATAACCCAACGCACCTGTATTTCGCCGCGTGTGTTTCCCGCCGAGATGACTTCTGGTAAAATTTGCTGTTGTAAAAACCCAGCCAACCCAGCCAAACCACGCCCCGACGCCTTTAATTTTTCCGGTGAAACCGCAAACCCACCCGTGTTTTCTACCGCATCCGCAATCCGCTGCAACTGATCAATCATCTCCGTCACCTCGGGATTATCCCGGTCCGTGCGCGATGCGATGAAGCGGAGGTGAGAAACAAAGAAATCGTATTCGGACATCTCAATAAACACTTCTAAATTTTATGCGCTGTGTGGTCAGGAGGCGGCGTCCTTAAAAGGGACAGTTGCAGTATTAGGATCATTCGTCCCTTCGTGAAATAGCCAATATACAAATTGGATTGTTGAAGCTATTTTTCACCCGTGTTTACTTGCGTGAACCACGCCAATGTCATTTAGTAATGTACACCGTTCACAATCTCATTTGAATGAACTGGGAGGAAACGCCATGAATTCGCGACCACATTTACAATTTGCACACATGGGTATTTATGTCAGCGACATGGAAAAAATGTATGACTTTTATACGCGCGTCCTTGGATTCCACGTCAGCGATGAAGGTCTTAACCGCGGCAGCCGACTGGTCTTCCTGACACGTGACGCAAACGAACACCACCAAATTGTCCTAGCCCAAGGTCGACCCGACGACATGAGTTTCAATGTCATCAATCAAATCTCTTTCCGTACCGGTTCATTGGACGATCTTAAGAGCATGAAATCATTATTGGAAAGCGAGGGAATCGTAGAGTTTCGTCAAGTGACCCATGGTAATGCATGGAGCATTTATTTCGCTGACCCCGAAGGTAACCGCCTCGAAATATTTGTGGATACGCCTTGGCACATTGATCAACCTGCGGGTGAGCCCGTCGATTTTACCGACTCCAACGAGGCAATCACGGCGGCGACTGAAGCTCATGTCCGCACACAACCTGGATATGGGTCAATGACGAATTGGCGGGTTGGCTTGGCGAAAATGCTCGAAGACGCTGCGTCATAACCGATACTGACCCCCCTTTCGCCATCAGTGACGCCCGCAGGCGCATCGGCTTACTTGCCATTGCATTGGGCACGCTAATCGGCCCCTTGGATTCCTCGGTAAACATTGCTTTCCCACGCATTACCCAGGACCTTGGCATTCAGATTGACGCCATCCAATGGGTCGTCATTTTTTATGTGTTGACGAACACCAGCTTGTTGTTGGTGTGCGGAAAGCTTGGCGATTTATTCGGGCACAAACGCATCTTCCGGATCGGATTGTTGATCAGTATCGCCGCGTTCGTCGGATGTGCGACCGCAGCAACCTATGGATGGTTATTGGGTGCCCGTGTCGGCCAGGGCATCGGCACGGCGTTGGTGATGAGCTGCTCGACTGCGCTTGTCACCGCATTGTACCCAGAAAACCACCGCGCTCGTGCGTTGGGTGTTTATACGCTGATATTTGGGCTTGGTGCCGTCATCGGACCGTCACTGGGTGGATTCATGGTGCAAGCTTGGGGCTGGCCGTCCGTATTTTGGTTCCGCGCGCCCTTGGCCATAGCTTCTGTCTTGTTGCTGTTCACCATTCCCACACCCGCGAAAAAATCCGCTTCAAAGTTTGATATTAAGGGTGCGGTTTTACTGTCGCTTGGACTTGCCTGTCTATTGCTGTCAATCAATCATCTGCAACGCGCCGACGGTGCCTTGCTCGTCACCTTTGGATTAGCCCTCGTTTCACTCGGCGCGTTGATTGGGTTCGTTATTCAGGAATCACGCGTATCCGATCCCATTATTCGATTGACCGTCTTCCGCGACATCGACTTCACCGTGCTCAATCTCGCGAACGCCGTGCTCAATCTCGTCGGATTTTCCGTCATGTTGTTCGTCCCCTTTTATCTAATTCAGTTTGCCGGATATCCAACCACGACAGGCGGTTTGATACTCGCCGTGGCGCCGATGGGTGTCGTCTTGGCAGGACCCTTGGGCGGGCGCCTTATCGGGAGAGTGTCGGCCCATCGTTTAGCGTTCATCGGCATCGTCATCGTGGTCTTGGCGATGATGGGATTTTCCACATGGCGCGAAACGCCTGCTTTAGCGACGACGATTAGCGTCCTATTCTTGCATGGGTTTGGTCTCGGGTTTTATCAGGTTTCATATATGCACATTGTCACAGGCACATTATCGCGAGGGGATAGAGGCGTCGCAGGCAGTCTCGCCCTGGTGACGCGGAGCACCGGCGTTATGCTAGGCGCAACGATTTTGTCTTCAATTTACAGTTATACCTCGGCGCAAGCAGGCGGTGGTGATGATGGCTTCGTTGAAGGGTTTGTATTAACCTTCCGATACGCAGGTGCGGGCTTGGCCGTCTTTCTTTTAGCGACATTAATCCGACCCAGAATTTGGTTTCGCCAGGGCACATCATGACATCACCCATTCAGACGCTTACCGGTTACGCCACCGGTCTCGCCTTCAACGACATTCCAGACGCAGCCGTCGCCCGCGCAAAAGCGTGCCTCGCCGACACCGTTGCCGTGGGCGTGTACGGCGCGCGATTCCCGTGGAGCCGGATCATTATGCAATATGCGTTGCAGTCGGGACGCGATGGCCGCTGCACTCTGTTCGGCTCGGCGGAGCAGTTGTCGCCACCACTCGCCGCCCTGGCAAACGGTGCTTTGGCGCACGCCTTTGAACTCGACAATTTGCGCCAACCTGGCGCAGGCGTGCACCCCGGCGCTACCGTCGCCGTCCCAGCCCTCGCCATGGCGCAGGAAACAGGGGCCAGCGGCAAGGATTTAATTACCGCCTTGGTCGCGGGTTGCGAAGTGATGTTCCGCATTGGCCTCGCCTCCAAACATACATCGGAAAAATTAGGCTTCCATGCGCCGGGGCTGACAGGTGTGTATGGCGGTGCCATCGCGGCAGGCAAACTACTTGGGCTCAATACCGAACAAATGACGCACGCGATGGGTATCGCAGGATCGCTATCTTCCGGCTTGCTGGAATTTTCGAAATCCGGGTCCGGCGGCATGGTCAAACGGTTACATCTCGGGCGCGCAGCGGAGGGCGGAATCCTGGCGGCATCCCTTGCCCAAGGCGGGTTCGATGGCCCAGCCAGCGTGTTGGATGGTCCCTTCGGGTTCCTGAATGTATTTTGTGCCGAAACGGATCCTGACGCGCTCACTGCCGGGTTGGGCGAACGCTATGAAACCTTACGCATTTGCCTAAAGCGCTACGCCTGTCACGTCACCGCACAAGCGCCCGTTCAATCCACCCGCGCCTTGATGACCAAATACGAATTTTCCGGCGATGATGTCGATTCAATGACAATCCACTGCAGCGACAAAGTCTTAAGCCACCACAATATTCCCGACCCTGGCGACCTGATGTTGTTGCAATACAGCGTTCCGTACTGCGTCGCGTTGGCACTGCATAGGGACCCGGACGACCCGGACAACTTTAACGACGAGGCGCGCGCCGACCCCGCCATCCGCGATACCGTCTCCCGCATAACGCTCGCGCCACACGAAGCCCCACAAACCGGCGCCTGGG
>JAPKDL010000214.1 GCA_028822585.1 Alphaproteobacteria bacterium
CTTTGTACGCCCAAGCCACCCCCGCAATGTCGAGATGGGCCCAGGGCGCATCGTCAACGAACCGTTGCAGAAACTGCGCTGCCGTAATCGAACCCGCAGGCCGACCACCGATATTTTTCATATCCGCCACCGGGCAATCCAGCATTCTATCGTAAGCTTTGTCCAAAGGAAGCCGCCATACCTTTTCGCCCGACGCGCGGCCCGCCGCCATCAATTGGTCGCTCAAACCGTCATCATTGGAAAAGAGACCCGCGTGCTCATGGCCCAACCCAATGATGATGGCACCGGTCAATGTCGCCAAATCGATCATGAATTTCGGCTTAAATCGTTCTTTCGTATACCAAAGCGCGTCCGCCAGAACCAGACGGCCTTCGGCGTCGGTGTTAATCACTTCAATCGTCTGTCCTGACATCGAGGTGACAATATCGCCCGGCCTCTGCGCCCGGCCATCGGGCATATTTTCAACCAGACCAATCACACCCACCGCGTTTACCTTCGCTTTTCGACCGGCCAACGCTTTCATAAGCCCCGTCACGGCACCGGCTCCACCCATATCCCACTTCATTTCCTCCATGCCAGCGCCTGGCTTCAAGGATATGCCGCCCGTGTCGAAGGTGACGCCTTTGCCGACAAACGCAACAGGTTGGTTCGAACGCGCGGCGCCGTCCCATCGCATGATCGCCAATTGGCTTTCCTGTTCCGACCCGCGTCCAACCGCCAACAAGGTTTCCATACCCAGCTTCGCCATCTGTTTTTCACCGAGCACCTCCACCTTCACCCCCAGCGCAGTTAGCTTTTTCGCTTCCGCCGCAAAGGATTTTGGGTACAGATCATTGGGGGGAAGCGACACCAAGTCCCGCGTCATGAATACGCCGTCCGCCACTTTATCAAGCGACTGAAAGGCACGCCGGGCAGCCGCCGCCCCCTTCACACGCAATGCCAGCGTTCGCATTGTTGGTTTCGACTCCGCCGATTCCTTGGTGCGATATTGATCAAACCGGTAACTGGACAAGCGCGCGCCATAGGCGATGCGTGCAGCAGCAGCGGCTAAATCCTTGGCCCCGGATTCGACAAAAATATTAGCTGTCGTTTCCCCGACCTTATTCATGTGGGACAATATTCGCCCGCCCATATTTTCCTGTTCTAATTCACCCAACCCATCGCCAACTCCAACTAAAAGTAACCGGTCATTGGAAATACCGCTCGGTGCCAATATCTCCAGCGACTGCCCTTCTTTGCCTGAAAAGCGGCTCGCAGATATCGCCCGGGTAACGGCGCCGGCAGTCGCCGTGTCCAACTGCGCCGCCGTTGCGGAAAGTTTTTGTTTCGGCACGACACCAACGACAAGGGCCCCCGATTTAGGCACCCTCGACTTGCTTGCTGAGGGTTCGGCAAACGTAATTTTCATGAAAATCTCCTGCTCAAACAAAAAAGGGCGTAATTTAAACGATGACATATGTGACGTTTAGATCATGAACGCCGAATGTACCGCGCCTGTCGAAAAAGAAAAACCCATCGATTAACACCCCATTCATTCCCAATGATCTTAACCGCTGCGCAACAATTTTTGTGGAATATCAAGAAATTCCAATGTAATACTCCCCTAAATTTTACGAATATTGCAGATGGATCATTTAACAAGATACATGGTGAAGCAAATCGCGAAGGTAACGGTGTTCGCCACGGTTATCTTGTGTTTGGTGATTTGGCTTACACAATCATTGCGGCTGGTGGACATGATCGTCAATCGGGGGCTGCCTTTGGCGACGTTCGCCTACATGGCGTCTTTATTAATTCCTCGGTTTTTGACCATCGTTTTGCCTATCGCCATGTTCAGCGCCACAGTCTACACCTATAAGCAGTTGATAACCGATAGTGAGCTCGTGGTCATGCGCGCCGCAGGATTGAACACGCCAATGTTGGCGAAACCGGGTTTTATCGTCGCCAGCGCTGTCACCATTATCGTTACGATTCTCAATTTGTATCTGTTGCCATTGTCGTACAGGGAATTCAAGGAGCTGCAATACACCGTGCGCAATGACCTCGGGTCAATTTTGCTGCAAGAGGGCAGTTTCAACACCTTGAGCGACGGCATTACCGTATTCATCCGTGAACGCGGATCAAACGGTGCTCTCAAAGGGATCTTCGTTCACGACAACCGCGACCGGGCCAGACCCGTCACCATGATGGCGGAAAGCGGCGCCATCGTCCGAAGCGCAGACGGCCCACGGGTCATTTTGAAGAAAGGCAACCGTCAGCAGGTGGACCGGAACGGCGGAAAGTTATCGTTGCTGTATTTTGATCAATACATCGTTGAAATCAGCGCGGGGGAATCCAATATCAACGGGCGACAGCGCAAACCGCGCGAGCGCTATTTACATGAATTGCTGGCTCCTCGCGACGAGATTAACGACCCGCATTACCGCAAAAAACTCGCGGCTGAAGGACATACACGTTTGAGCAGTCTATTTCTGCCCTTGACCTATTGCGTTATCGCCATGGCTTTTATGCTGTCTGGCGCCTTTGACAGACGCGGGCAAACAAAATCCCTGTATGGTGCCGTCGTCGCCATAACGACCATCGTCATCGCCCATGTCGGATCACAAAACATGGCGGCGCATACGCCATTCATGAATTTTGGCATGTATTTTATCGCCCTTGCGCCTCTACTGGCCGCTTTGTATGTTATCTACTCTCTGCCCCGGTCCCGCAACATTCCAAAAGGGCCGAATGACCCCATTCAACAGGCGTAGGGGGCGGACTTGCAAATCTCCAGTACGCTGTCCTTTTACATCGCCCGACGTTTTTCGGCTTGGCTGGGATATGTGTTTTTGGGTCTTTTGAGTATCATTATGCTTTTTGACAGCATAGAAATGATGCGCCGGGCGTCAGGCAAAGTTGATGTCGGCATAGAAACCGTTTTGACCATGTCAATATTGAAGCTGCCGCATCTGGTCCAACAGACCATGCCGTTTTGTATTTTGTTCGCCGCGACGATGTCGTTTTGGCGCCTCGCGCGCGCCAATGAACTCGTCGTCGCCCGCGCTGCTGGCATTTCGGCGTGGCATTTTCTTTATCCCGCTATTGGAATCGCAATGTTGGTGGGTGTAGGCCTCGTGACGCTTTTCAATCCGTTCGCGTCCATTATGTTGTCGAAATTTGAACAACTGGAATCGCAACACTTGAAAGGAACAACAAGTTTGTTATCGGTCTCAAAATCCGGTTTGTGGCTACGACAGGCTGCCGAAACCGGCCAATCGATCATTCACGCAGGACATGTCTCTCAAGAAAACATTCTTCTCAGCGACGTCATCATATTCCTGTTCGAAGACAATGATAAATTTCGGGGACGGATTGACGCGGAAACCGCCCAACTCAAATCGGGTTATTGGGATTTAAAAAACGCCTGGATCACAGCACCGAATAAAGCCGCAAC
>JAPKDL010000070.1 GCA_028822585.1 Alphaproteobacteria bacterium
GACGCCACCGCGCATTACTTTGGCCAGGAGAAAGGCTTCGGCACCATGCCCCACGCGCTTATTGGGTATGCCGGGTCGACCGTGCGTGCGGCGGAAATGTTTGTTGAAACATTTCCCGGCGACGCCCTTGTGGTGTTGGCTGATTATTTTGGGCGTGAAGTCAGTGACGCGTTGGCGGTATGCGAGCGCTTTCCTGACATGGTCGCAGCGGGGCAGGTCTCATTTCGGCTGGACACGCCAGGGGATCGCTTCGTTGAAGGTCTGGACCCGGCGGCGTCTTACGCCGTATTGAAACGTAATGTGCCGGACGCTATTCGCGGCCACAGAACAAGTGCGGAATTGCGCGACTTGATTGGCCCTGGCGTATCTGCGGCGGCGGCCTGGTATTTTCGCGAACGTATGGATGCGGCGGGGTTTCAAAAAGCCAAGATCTTAGTCTCCAGCGGATTTGGCCCGGCGAAGTGTCATGCCTTTGCGTCGGCCGCGGTGCCGATTGATGTAGTCGGCACCGGCAGTTATTTGCCCGACCGGTGGAGCGAAACTTACGCCACTGCTGACATTGTCGCCTATGACGGTGTCCCCCGGGTCAAGGTGGGCCGGGAGTTTTTGTTGCCCAAGACATAAGCCATGCTGGCGGGTTCCGAATAGGCTTGCGCGCCGCCTGGTCGCGGCGTCATCATGGACGGTATTCAAGAAAGTTTAAGGAATAACGACATGAGCGAAGCGGCAGTCGGACAAGATATTCAGCTTGGCGAACCGGTCCAACACCCATCAGTATGGTATGGTGCCGATTTCGCGAAAAACGACGACTGGATTCATCAGTTAACCGATGCAGAAGTCGCCGATTTGGGAGCCGCCGTCGCCGCCGTGAAGGCGCGTGGATTGGCCATTGTCGATATAACTCGAAATGATTTCGAGTTGCCGGTTTTGGCCCCCGTTCTGGCGCGCCTTCGGATGGAGTTAATCGATGGGCGCGGTGTCGGTATGATCAGAGGCGTTCCCGTCGAGGCATTGTCGCGCGAAGAGTCGGCCATTACCTATTGGGGTATTGGTCTGCATATTGGCGAAGCTGTGACACAGAACCATTTGGGTCATGTGCTGGGGCATGTGACGGATATGGGCGACAACGCGGCCGATGTGAATACTCGAGGGTATCGGTCGAGTGATGATCTACCGTTTCATAATGACATTGGCGCGGAACTGATTTCGTTGCTTTGCTTGCATAAATCAAAATCAGGCGGTCTCAGCAGCGTGGTCAGCGCGGCGGCAATACACAATGAAATGCTGAAGCGCGACCCTGATTTGGTGGCGGCGTTAGCCGAGCCCATGTACCACGACCGGCGTGGCGAAGTGCCGGACGGTAAAGACCCTTATTACCAGATGGCGGTGTTTAATTATCATGAGGGGCACATGACGGTTTGTTATATCCGGCGGTTTATCGAGTCGGCTCAGCGGTTCGAAGAGCTACCGCGTTTAAGCGAGCGGCAGATCGCGGCGTTGGATATGGTGATGGAGTTGGCCCATAGCGACGAATTGCGCTTGGATATTGCGTTCAACCCCGGCGATATTCAATTCGTCAACAATTTGACCACGCTACACACTCGTACGGAATATGAAGACTACCCGGAACCCGAACGCAAACGGCATCTGCTGCGATTGTGGTATGCGGCGCCCGATGGCTGGCCGTTGCCCGATGTGTTTTACGAACGTTATGGTGCCACATCGGCCTCGGGTCGTCCCGCGGGTATTAGCGCGTCGCGCCGGGTTGCGTTGCTTGAGGCCGAATAAAATTAATCTGCAACGAACGACTAAATTCACATATTTCAAGTCAACACAGGAAGGGAAAAATAATGATTAAAATCTGGGGGAGAAGAGACGGGTCCAATGTTGTCAAAGCGATGTGGGCCGTGGGTGAATTGGGCATAGAGTATGACCGGATTGATTGGGGCGGGAAATTTGGCGGCAACGATGATCCGGAATACCGCGCGAAAAACCCAAATGGTCGATTGCCGACCCTGGAGGAAGAGGATGGGTTCATTCTTTATGAATCTGGCCCGATTGTGCGCTATTTATGCGCTAAGCATTCCATGGGAAATTTGTGCCCCGATACGTTAAAAGGGCGCGCGGAAGCTGACAAATGGATGGACTGGAGCTCGCTAAATTTAGCGAACTTTAACGGTGTATTCCTAGATCAGTTCTTTCGCCTGTCCAAGGATCAGCGGGATCCGGTCAAAGTTGACGCGGCGATTGAAGCCGCCACAAAGATGTATGACATCCTTGAATCTCATTTGGCGGACCGACCGTATCTCTGTGGCGATAAATTCACCATGGCGGATATCCCGGCGGGCTCTTTGACATACCGTTGGATGACGTGGCCTGACTCTATTCCGTCGCACCCCAACGTGAAGGCATGGTACGATAGGCTCGCGGCGCGACCGGCCTACCAGAAGCATGTGGCCCAAGCGAATAACAAACGGGAATAGGAATCGCCGCCGCCGGGTCGTTACAAAAGCCCGGCGGCCGCCAAGCTTCGATGGTCGCCTTCCAAACGCTAAAAAAATCCGCAACATTTCCAGACTGTCTGAATCATAACGTTCGTAAAGCTCGGCCCAGCCGGGTTCACTGGCGAATTTTTGCTGCAAGGTCCCATAAAATGACCCCATCAGCAGGTGAAATTTAGCGTCGCTGAAATTCCATATTTTTTCCATGATGCGACCTGCTGGTGATATATGCGAACCAATAATGTCGATCATCCAGTTGCGGCGTTTGGGCATATCGGAAAAATGACGCGCGGCAAAATCAAGACATCCTAGAGAATCAGCAGCCCAGCTTCGTTTCGGTAAACAGTGTCCCAGGGAATGACGCTGGTCCGGATGCTGGCGAAACTGTTAACGAGTGCTTCGGCGCATTCGTCGAATTTCGTATATAAATCGTCGCCCAATATTTGTTGCGCCGCTGCTAGGAACCCCAGAATGGTGCGGCGAGACAGATGTAAACCTTGCTGTACAGTTTGCCCGAGGTTGGGAAATGATCGGCGAAACAGTGAATCAGCAGGCGATTTAGATGATATTTTTGGACGTTTCTCCGTTGCGCGGCATTGGCGGTCCCCACGCAGACCCGATATGCGGTTTCAATTGATTCATCCAATCTATCAGCTTGGTCGTGTTGAAATGATGCACCAAAAACATAGCATTCGACTTTATCAACAGTCTTGCGAACTTTATCTGGGCCGCCCGTTCTTTCATCCTGGAAATGCTGTTCGTCCGTCAATGTATTAACGTCACCCCTTGATTCTACCTCGGGACTGTGGTGCTTCCTACTGACCCTAACGTCTCGCTACAAGATTAATGGGGGGTTGGCCGTTTGGCTAGATCGCTGTTGAATTGATAAGGATATGCGCGCATATGACGGACCGTTTAATTATCGCTTTGGCGCAGTTGAACCCTATTGTCGGTGATATTGACGGAAATGCGGACCGTATACGTGCGGCGCGAAAATCGGCGGCGAGCGCTGATTTGATCGTATTTTCGGAACTGGTGTTAAGCGGCTATCCACCTGAAGATCTGGTCTTGAAACCCTTTTTCCAGGACAAAATCGAAGCGGCGGCGCTGGCGTTGGCTTGCGAAACCGTTGATGGTGGTCCTGCTTTGTTGATGGGGGCTCCGTGGCGTGATGAGGGGGAACTGCGCAATGCCGTTCTGCTGCTGGACGACGGCGAGGTGAAGGCTGTCCGGTATAAACGGGATTTGCCTAATTACGGTGTGTTCGACGAAAAGCGGGTGTTTTCCGAAGGCCCGATGCCTGGGCCGATAAATTTCCGCGATGTGCGCATTGGCGTTCCCGTGTGCGAAGACATTTGGGCGCCGGATGTGTGCGAATGCCTGCAAGAGAGCGGCGCGGAATTTTTTCTGGTGCCGAACGGGTCACCTTTTGAAGTCGACAAACGCGAAGTACGCTTGCAACACGCTGTGGCGCGGGTAACCGAATCAGGCCTGCCCCTGGCCTATGTCAATCAGGTCGGCGGTCAGGATGAGTTGGTGTTCGACGGTGGGTCCTTTGTCTTGAATGGAGATTGCTCCCTTGCGGCGCAACAACCGATGTTCGTCGAAGATATTCAGTTGACGGAATGGCGTCGCGATGCGGATGGATGGTCGGTGACGGTCACCGACCGGGTCGAACACCCTGAAGGGTATGAGGCGATCTATTGCGCGATGACGCTCGGCTTGCGGGATTATGTGGACAAGAATGGGTTTCCCGGCGTCGTGTTGGGCATGTCGGGCGGAATCGACTCCGCATTGACAGCGGCGGTCGCCGTTGACGCCTTGGGCCCGGACCGGGTTCGGTGCGTCATGATGCCGTCGCCTTATACTAGTGGCGATAGCCTTGAAGACGCCTCCCTGGCGGCGGAGATGCTGGGCGTTACCCTGGATGATGTCGGCATTGGGCCGGCGATTTCGGCGTTTAATCAGATGCTGGCGCCTATTTTTGGCGACCGAGCGGCGGATATCACGGAAGAAAATATTCAAGCGCGTAGCCGGGGTCTTCTGTTGATGGCGGTGTCAAACAAGCTGGGCGCGATGGTGGTGACAACGGGCAATAAATCCGAAATGTCGGTCGGGTACGCCACCTTGTATGGCGATATGTGCGGTGGGTTTTCCGTGTTGAAGGATGTCTACAAGATGGACGTGTTCGCGCTTTGCCGTTGGCGCAACGAAAATTTTCCAATCGGTCTTGCAGGGCCGGATGGACTGGTTATGCCGGAACGTATCATTACAAAGCCTCCCTCGGCGGAATTGCGTCCGGATCAGAAGGACGAAGATTCGTTGCCGCCCTATGAACAGCTTGACGACATTCTGCAATGTTTGATCGAAGATGAAATGGGTTTGGACGACATTACCGAACGCGGGCACGCGCCGGAAGTGGTGCAGCGCATATGGCAAATGTTGGACTTGGCCGAATATAAGCGTCGGCAGGCACCTCCGGGCGTCAAGCTTTCCAGCCGTGCTTTCGGGAAGGATCGGCGTTATCCGATCACCAACACTTTCCGCAAAATAATTTAGGTTACGCATGGCGGCGTCGGACATTCTGGCGCAAGGGACCGCGCATCTTTGCGCGGGTCGACTGAAGGCGGCGACGTCGGCGCTGGGCAGCGACCCGGACAATATTGACGCGATGCAGTTATGCGCCCGTATCATGCGGCGCTCCGGGCGTAACGAAGACGCCATTGGTCTATATGAATTAATCACGTTTCACGCGCCTGAAAATGCTGAAGCCCTTGGCGCGTTATCGTGACGTGGATATAGCGCTTGACCCATTTCCGTGCAACGGCGGCACGATAAGTTGCGAAGCGCTATGGATGGTGACGATGGCCAGTGACGCGTTCATCGGGCGACAGGGCGTCAATTACTTGACTAAATTAGACCTGCAGGATTTGATCGCGACCACGCCGGAAGGTTATGTGGAAGCCGCGATGCGATTTGCGCAAGACCCGGACCGGATTGCGCATTAGTGTGGGCCGTTGCAGCGGCGTGTTGAGACGCGGTTGTTCGATTCCGCCGCCCATGTAGCTGAATTGGAAACGGCAAAAGTTGAAATGCACCGTCGGTTCAAGGAGGGTGAAGCGCCGGACTCGTTTTCCGCAACGCGCTCGCTCGTGGTGACCAAACCAAAGGAGACGTCAGCGACATGATGCGAATTTGTTTTGTCGGCGCATCGAACGTGGGAGGCCAGGGCGACGTAACCGGTAAAGGTTGGGTCGGTGGCTTGGTGGATTTAAGTGTAGCGGCGGGTGCGCCTTTTGTTTCCTACAATTTGGGCGTTCGCGGGCAAACGCTCACGCAAATCACGGAACGCGGGGTGGTCGAATGCGCACCGCGTTTACCGAATTCGGAGACCGGGCTGATTGTGTTGGCGACTGGTCTCAATGATTTAGCGCGCATTCGTAACGCGCCGCCGCGACTTTCTCTGGAGGCTGCTTCTGAAATTTTGACCAACGCGCTGCCATCGATACAAGCGATTGCGCCGCTTATTGTTTTGGGGCCGACACCGGTTCTTGAATCAAAAATGCCGATGTTGGTCGGGCCCAAACGCGTCACTGTGGATTTGCACAACGCTGATATCACCGCAGTGAATACACGGTATCGCGCCGTTTGTGATGTGGCGAAGGTGGCGTATCTCGACCTGTTCGAGACATTGCGCGTTGATCAAGCCTACCGAGACGGTTTGGATGCGAATGACGGGCTACATACGGATGCGGCGGGGTATCGGACGATGGCTGAACATGTCTTCCAATCCGCCGCTTGGAAACAGCATGGCCCGGCTGGTTGAACCGATGGTTCGCTTGCATCACACCGGGCTGGCTGGCATATGTGTGCGCCATAAATCGATCATGACCGGACAATTTTTGTGACTCTGAATCTGTACAATACGCTTGCGCGCGCGAAACAGGCTTTCGCCCCAATCGATCCAAACCATGTGCGAATGTATGTGTGCGGGCCGACCGTGTACGATTTGATCCATATCGGCAACGCGCGGCCTATCGTCATTTTCGATGTTTTGTTCCGGCTGCTGATCCATTCATTCCCGAAGACGACGTATGTCCGGAACATTACGGATGTTGATGACAAAATTAACGCCAGAGCGTTGGAAACCGGGGTTAATATCCGCCAACTGACCACTGAGACCACCGAGCGGTTTCATCAGGACGCAGCGGCGTTGGGCACCTTGGAACCTGATGTCGAACCTCGCGCGACGGATCATATCATCGAAATGATCGCCTTGATTGAACGGTTGATCGAGTCGGGCAACGCCTATGCAACCGATGACGGTCATGTTTTATTTCACGTGCCGTCCATGCCGAGCTACGGTCGCTTGTCTGGGCGAAATCGTGATGAATTGATTGCGGGCGCCCGCGTCGAAGTGGCGTCCTACAAGAAAGACCCGGCGGATTTTGTTCTGTGGAAACCGAGCGATCCGGAATTGCCCGGATGGGAAAGCCCGTGGGGGCCAAACAAGGGACGGGGTCGTCCAGGGTGGCATGTGGAATGTTCCGCGATGAGCCAGAAACATCTTGGTGATGATTTCGACATTCACGGCGGTGGCGTCGATCTGGTGTTTCCACATCACGAAAATGAAATCGCGCAAAGCTTGTGCGGGAATCCGGGGACGCATTTCGCAAAATATTGGGTCCACAACGGATATCTGATGAGCGAAGGGGAAAAGATGTCGAAATCTCTCGGCAACTTTTACACTGTTCGAGAACTTCTTGAGGAGTTTCCCGGTGAAGCCTTGCGGCTTACCCTGTTACAGACTCATTACCGGCGTCCGCTTGATTTCACTAAAGACGGTTTGCGCCAGGCCAAAGCCACGCTGGACCGCTTTTACGGTGCTTTGCGCGATCAGCGGGGCGTGAAACCGACGGTGGATGCGCATCCGGACGTTTTAGCGGCGTTGGAAGATGATTTGAACACACCCCTGGCCGTGCGTCGGTTGCACGGGTTGCTGGACGATTTTAACGACGTGTCGCGACGAGATGCGGTGAACGGAGAAGATGGGGCGCTTTTAAGCGCGGGGCGAATGTTGGGATTGTTACAGCAAGATCCCGAAGAATGGTTCCGATGGAGCCCGGCAAACGCGAATACATTGGGTGAAGTTGAAATTGACGCCATGGTCGCCGCGCGCCGAAAAGCGCGTGCAGATCGAGATTTTGCGGAAGCCGATCGCATTCGCGACGAACTTGTCGACGCCGGGGTCATTCTGGAAGACAAGCCTGATGAAACCATCTGGCGGCGAAAATAACGCCATCGTGATTCCGCCAAAAACCGCTTATCGTCTAAGTTAGATTTTTTGTTCAGTTAGTGGGGTTTTGGATTAAGTTTATAGGTCGCCAGACCTTGCGCGACAAAACCGCCATCTTCGTCATGTACGTCGACGGTGACAAAGACGACGCTGCCGCCGCGGCGGCTGACTCGTGCTGCGCCAATAAGATCAGTTTTCGCGCCCGCCGACATGTAATTCACCGTCAGGCTGATCGTTGTGCCGCGTGACCCGGTGCCATTGACGTTGTTGGCCCACGCCGCTGCGGTCGCGACCTTGTCGATGAATGCGGAAATGACGCCGCCATTGACCCGGCCATTTGAATTGAGCACACCGTCGGACCGATGGAGGCGTGCTATGCAATAATCGGTTCCACTCTCCACAAATGAAAACCCAAGTGTTCGAGCTATATTCGAATTGATGACTTTTTCGACGCGCGCCTTTGTATCCGGCCTTAATTCATCGGTGATTTGCGCCATCGTGTCGGAATTGGAATCCATATTTACAAATCCATTAAAATTTTTGGTAGCCGCCGTCGATGAGAAATGTATCGCCGGTATGAAAAGAGCTGGCGTCCGACATGATATAAGCCGCGATGCCGCCAAAATCTTCCGGTTGGCCCCAACGGCCCATGGGTATGCGTGGTTTGACCGCGTCCGAAAATTTTCCCCAGGCGATGGCTTTTTCGGTCATCGCCGTTTCGATCCATCCCGGCAGAATGGCGTTAGAGGTTATCTCATACCGGGCTAGTTCCACCGAAAGCGCGACGAGCATAGAAATTAAACCGCCCTTCGTTGCGGCATAATGTTCGTTGCGCGGCGCACCGGAAATTGCCGCCAGGCTTGCGGTGCCGCATAAACGCCCCCCTTCACCGCGTTCCACCATGTGCCGGGCTGCGGCACGGAGCGTGAAAAAAGCACCGTCCAAATTAACGCTGGTGACCCGACGCCATGCTTCGGTGGTGATGTCGATAAACGGGACGGCGTCGCGTCCGCCACTGACGCCTGCGTTTGCGAAGCAGCCATCGACATGACCGAATTCCCGGACAATGTCAGAGAAGCAGCGTTCGACAGCGGCTTCATCGGACACATCGCAAAGCATGGCTGACACGTGCCCACCATAGGTTTCCAATTTAGATAGGGCGGCGGTGTTCTTTTTCGCATTGGTGCCCCAAATGCAAACATCGCCCCCGGCGCGCGCGATTGACTCCGCCATTCCCAATCCAATGCCGCCATTGCCGCCGGTAATAAGGGCGACTTTGCCGCTTAGGTCGAATTGTGATTTTGTCATAAAAGTGTATTCCTCATTGTGTTAATCGAAAACGCGTTCGGTCCACCAGGGATAGAAATCCGGCATATCCTGGCTAACGCGAAGCGGAAATTCCGCTGGTCGTTTTTCCAAAAACGCGGCGATTCCCTCTTTAGAGTCGCCGCCTCCGCGCATAGCGCGAATGCCACGTGTATCGATTTTGTGCGCTTCCATTGGGTGGTCGGCGGCGGACATCTTCCATAACATTTGCCGACACATGGACACCGACACGGCGGAATTGTTGTCGGCGATTTCCCGCGCCAGCGCGCGCGCTGCAGGCAACAGGTCTTCGGGTTCATGGATGGAACGGATCAATCCACCATCCAACGCCTCTTGCGCGTCGAACACACGCCCGGTCAATACCCATTCGCAAGCCTGTTGCAGGCCGACTACTTTTGGCAGAAACCAACTGCTGCACGCTTCCATCACCAATCCGCGACGTGCGAAGACAAAGCCAAACCGTGCTTTGGTGGAGGCCAGACGGATATCCATGGCCAATTGCATGGTGACGCCAATACCGACTGCAGGTCCGTTCACGGCTGCGATCATTGGTTTTTTGCAATCAAAAAACCTTAATGTGACCATGCCGCCGCCGTCGCGCGCCAGTTCGGATTGCGGGCCGGGGTCGGGCCTGTCCGGCAGGTTGAGGTCGTTATTTGAGCCGCTGGATAAATCCGCGCCCGCGCAAAACCCTCGCCCGGCGCCGGTAACTATAATGACTCGGACATTGTCGTCTTCGTCGGCCTGGTTGATGGCGTCAATAAGGTCTTCCTTCATGGAAGTGGTGAATGCGTTCAGCTTTTCTGGGCGGTTCAATGTGAGTGTGAGAATACCATCTTCGACATCGTAAAGCAGAGTTCGATATTCGGCTGGCGCGGCGGTTGGTTCAGTCATGGACCCATGCTCTTTGTTGAGAATGTCAGGCGCGATGATCGTGCCAGACTCCGAGAAAATCAAGGGGCCTGTCGATACAAACCGGTACAAATGAAAACGCTGTTCCTGAAAACCCATTTGGATTTAGAAACGGTGCTCCAATATTTGTTAGGACCGGCGCGCCGGTCCAATATTCGTCAATCGATGAGCGCGATATTTTCCGCAGCGAATTTTCCATTGCGTCCTGGAACTAATTCGTACTCAAATTTTTTGGCCTTTGTTTAAGCCGCTGAGACCAGCTTGTTCGACCGCTGAAATGTGGACGAATGCGTCCGGTGGCCCGTCATCTGGTTGAATAAATCCAAACCCTTTTACCGAATCAAACCACTTTACAGTACCTTGCGCCATTATTACTTTCTCTGTCTCTAGATCGTAAAAATAGGCAACCATAACATGCGGTATGACGAACCGAGAAGTACAACACTGTCTAGGAGTTACTCGGATTGGTGTCGCAACGGTTACCGAATCCCACTAGGCTGAATATATATTTCTGGTTAATTTTCGAGCAGATCGAAAAATTATGCAAGTAAACTCAACATACATTGCAACCTTGCAATCTAAAGCGTCGTATATGCGAAACAAAAGATCAGGTGGATTTGCACATATTTGGAAGGATGATGTCATGGGCTGGGATTTTGTGACGGTGGAAAAAGACGGCCCGGTTGCGGTTGTGCGCATCGATCGGGGCGATGGCTTGAACGCCATGTCGGCGAAGTTGCTGCGTGAATTGACGGAGGTCGCAAAATCTTTTGAAGACGACCTGGAAACCACGGCGATTGTTTTAACCGGTACCGGTCGCGCGTTTTGCGCGGGGCGCGACTTGCGGGACCCGGAAATTGAATCCAACAACGCTAAACCGATGTTGGTGCGGCGTCGCCTGGCCGGTGGCGGCGCCCGGTTGTGTCAGGTGTGGGAGGATCTGGAAGCGTTGACCATCTGCGCAGTTGAAGGGTTCGCAATCGGGGCGGGGTTGGCATTGTCGCTAGCGTTGGATGTGCGGGTCATGGGGGAAAGCGCCCATTTCCGCGCGCCGGAAGTCGCCTTGGGGCTCAGCATGTCGTGGGGATCTATCCCTCGTTTAATTAACCTGGTCGGGCCTGCGCGCGCCAAGCAAATTCTAATTTTATCTGACCAGCGGGTCGGGTCGGCGGACGCCGCAGCCTGGGGTTTGGCGCAAGACGTGACGCCGGATGGTCATGCCGTTGTTCGCGCGTTGGAAATTGCGCGCGCCGCCGCCGAGATGCCGCCCTTGACCGTGCGTATGACTAAGCAGGCAGTTAATGCCGTCGCCAATGCAACGGCGCGGGCGTCGATCTACATGGATACTGAACAAGTTATCCTGAGCGGCATGACGGGAGACCACAAAGAGGCTGTTGCAGCGTTTAAAGAGAAACGTAAGCCCCGGTTCACGGGGGAATGACAAGGTTTGCGGAAATCATAAAAAACTGGCGCGGGTCGACCCTATCGGCCAGCCCTAATATGGCGCTGATGAGCGTGCCGACCACAAAACTGGCCTGGACACTACTGGTCAGCAGGGCGGCTTAATGATCGGTTAGGGTGTATTCAAGGCGCAGCGAGGGAACGATGGCCGAGGCGGAAAACCACAATGATATCGCCGCGACCTTGCAAATAGCCAATAAGGAGAGCGCGAGCCGCTTACCGATCATGCGTCGTTTAGCGCTGTCCGTAGTTCTTGGGTTCGGTCAGTCGCCGCCGCTAGTAAAAAGGCCATGTCAGTTTGTGTCGTCATGAACCGGGCACCTTTTTTGATGAAGCTGATTTGCCGCTCCAAATCCCGTTCGCCGCCAAGTCCTGCGAATTTGCCATTGTTGATGGCGGCTGAAATAACGCGTTCGACCGCTGCAACATGTTCGGGTACGCCAAACTGTCCCGGCATGCCCATATTCACCAACAGATCGCTGCTGCCGATATGGAGCACATCCACGCCATCGACGGCGGCGATTTCTTCGACGTTCTTCAACCCTTCGACGGTTTCGATCATGCAGACGACCATGGTGGCGTCGTTCAACGCTGGGACGGCGTCTTTCAAGGGCACGGGTCGGTAATCAAAATGCGGATAGCCTCCGCAGACCGAGCGCGCGCCAATGGGGGGGAATTTCGCCGTCTGGACGCCTTTGCGCGCATCATCCGCCGTGTTTATGTCTGGGTAAACGATCCCTAACACGCCGTTGTCGAGCAGTAATGATACATCCGGATCGTCACAACTGCGGACTCGTACGAACGGCGCGACGCCACATCCCAAAGCTGTTTGCGCGATGTGCCCAATGCTTTCCAGGGAAAATAATGAATGTTGTGTATCGATAAAAAGGAAATCATGGCCGGACGCCTTGGCAATCCGGGCGATGTCGCCGGTTCTTGATAACCGGACGCTCAATCCCATCGCGACCTCATCCGCCGCCATGCGCGCCTTTACCGAATTAATCAGTGTGGTGTCCGTCATAAGTATAATCCCCAAAGAAAAAAATGTTCGTAAGGATTGCGCACTGCGGTAAAATTTACCAGTGGGTCTCGACTAATCCCACCAAGTGATTACTATGCCGCGTTCAAAAGTCCGGACTCATGTAAGCCAGTACAACCGATAATTTGAAGGAAAAACACCCGATGAGCGCAGGAGAACGATTGCCGGGCACGCCAGTGCCGATGCACAAATGGGCGGGCGCCGGTGGCGTCATGATTGCGGGCGATACTTGGGGTGACCCGAAGGGTCCGCTGGTGGCCTTGATGCATGGTGGCGGGCAGACCCGTCACGCGTGGAAGGGGGCGGGCGAGACCTTGGGGGCTGCCGGATATCATGCGGTCGCCTTTGACGCGCGCGGGCATGGCGATTCTGATTGGGCGCCGTCAGAAAATTATGACCCTGATTTCATGGTCGAAGATCTTCAATGCGTTACACGAGCGTTGGGTAACGAAAAGGCGATCCTCGTCGGTGCTTCTATGGGTGGTGGTGTTGGATTGGTGGCGGCGGGTGAAGCGAAAGTGGACGCCGCTGCGTTGGTTCTGGTCGACATGGCCCCCAAAATTGAACCGGAAGGCCGGGCGAAAATTCAAGAATTTATGAGCCAAAAACCGGATGGGTTCGACTCGCTGGAAGAGGTCGCTGAGGCGATTTCGAATTACCAGCCGCACCGGAAACGTCCGCGGAATCTGGATGGATTGGCGAAAAACGTCCGCTTGGGCAAGAGCGGCAAGTATGTTTGGCACTGGGATCCGGCGCGACGCACCAGTCGGCGGGCCGATGACAGCTACCGTGACAGGTTGAGCGTATGTGCGGATCAAATAACACTGCCGACGCTGCTCGTGCGCGGTGGCTTGTCCAATGTGTTGAGTGAGGAGGGCGCGCAAAGCTTTCTCGCACAGTGCCCGCATGCGGAATATGTCAATGTAGAGAATGCCGCGCATATGGTTGCCGGGGATCGAAATGATATTTTTGCCGATTCCGTCATCGGATTTTTGAAGCGGGTCGCGCCGCCGGTGTAACCCTGCCGTCTGGTTGATATGATCTCCGACATCCAACGAGGCATGAAGTTTACTCGCGCTCCTGGCGGTGCGTTAGTGTGAAGCACGCCCAGCTTTGGCGTACTACTGCGATTATGAGCAAGGGGGGGCGTCTTGGCCGAACTAACGCCACCGGAAAGGCATTACGCCCAATCCGGTGAATTAGGCATCGCCTATCAAGTGTTTGGACAGGGCAGCCGGGACCTTGTTTATGTGCCTGGGATATTCTCGCATATCGAACTCGCTTGAGAATCCGTTTAGCACGGCGTTCCAGCATGATTTGGGCAAATGTTCCTACGTGATCGTTTTTGATAAACGCGGTACGGGCATGTCCGACCGGGTCGATGGCGCGTCGAGCGTGGAGCAACGGGTCGACGATATGCACGCGGTGATGGAGGCGGCAGGTTCGGCCCATGCGACAATCTTCGCTCTTTCGGAAGGGGACCTCTATGCCTTCTGTTTGCGACGACCTATCCCGAAAAGGTTGAGTGGCCAGTGTTGTTCGGCACCATTGCCCATTTTGCCAATGCGGAAGCGACCGCGGCTCCTGGAAGCGAGGCGTTGGACCACCGTCGTCTAGCGCCGGCGTTGTTTACCGACATTGTGTAATCGGCAGCCCAATTGGCCGCGATGGGCGATCGTTCTCGCGCTGTTTGGCGGCTTGACCCGGTGTGGGCATTGCGATGCGCTAAATATTTTACCGCTGAACTCGACAGTATCGGATTGGCCATTAACATCGCAGCCAGTATCATGTGGCATGCCGGGGCGGGTGAGGTACTATTGATGCGCACCTTGATGGATTTGACGTGCGGCAGCGGCCTTGTCTTTGGCCCAGCTAGCAACCATTTTTCATCGGGGGTTTCCGGCGAATTTGATCTTTTTCGCCCTGACTGGAAAGCTTAGGAGACGTAAATTTATGTGGCCGAGCCGAAAACTACTTGATTTAATTGGAATAGAAGTCCCGATCATCCAGGCGCCGATGGCGGGATCAACCGGTGCGGCGATAGCCATTGCGGCGTGCAAGGCGGGCGCCTTGGGATCATTGCCTTGCGCGATGATCAGCCCGGATAAGGTGCGCGCTGAAATTGGCGTCATTCGCCAGCAAACCGACAAGCCGCTGAACGTCAATTTTTTCACCCATACACCGTCCGATCCTGACCCGGCGCGCGATGCAGATTGGAAAGCCAGCCTCGCGCCATATTACGTGGAGCTGGGACTCGATAAATCCGCCTCTGTGTCTGCGGTGAGCCGCGCGCCGTTTGACGAGACCCTGTGCGAGATCATTGAAGACGTCAAACCCAAGGTCGTCAGCTTCCATTTTGGCCTTCCCAACTCGGCGTTGCTTGATCGCGTAAAGGCGGCGGGATGCGTGGTGTTAAGCTCGGCGACCACGGTTGCGGAAGCACGCTGGTTGGAATCCAACGGGTGCGACGCCATCATCGCTCAGGGTAGCGAAGCGGGTGGCCATCGCGGGATGTTCCTAAGCGAGGATATCGCGACCCAGGTGGGAACCATGGCGTTGGTTCCGCAAGTCGTGGACGCCGTTAGCGTGCCGGTGATCGCGGCGGGAGGGATCGCCGATGGGCGGGGGATAGCAGCGGCGTTCGCGTTGGGTGCCTCTGGCGTACAAATGGGCACTGCGTATCTGTTCACGCCGGAATCGCTCGTCAGTGATCTGCACCGGCGAGCCTTGAGTGAAGCCAAGGACGATCAAACTGCCCTGACAAATCTATTTTCCGGCCGTCCGTCGCGCGGCTTGATGAACCGGCTCATGCGTGAAGTGGGTCCCATGTCAGATCTTGCGGCGGCCTTTCCGACCGCTGGCGGCGCCTTGGCGCCTTTAAAGACGGTGGCGGAGGCGAAAGGCTCGACGGATTTCACCTCGCTATGGTCCGGGCAATCCGCCGCGCTTGGCGTTGTGACGGGCGCGGAGGATTTAACCCGGCGTCTGATGGAGGATGCTTTGCGTTGCTTGAAGGCGCTGTCGTCGTAAATTATTTGCATACACATAATCGTGATTGGATTGTTCAATCGAGTGCGCAATAGACTGCTCGCATCTAAAAAACATGGAAAAATCATGTCACTAAGAATTAATGATGAAGCGCCGAATTTTACGACGGATACGACGCAGTGAACGATTAATTTTCACGAATGGGTTGGCGATGGCTGGGTGGTCATGTGCTCCCAATCAAAGGATTTTACGCCGGTATTACAATCTAGTGTGGGTACCTAGAAAACCATCAGTCGAAATTTGCGAAACGAAGTTGCAAGGTTACCGGCACCAGTGCCGACGGCGTCAGTAACCCTAAAAAAATGGTCCGGTGATATTGAAAAGTCGCAGGTCACGCTGTCACGCCCCCTTTGATTGGCGAGCCTGAATTGAAAGTCGCCAAGGTGTACGACATGCTATCGGCCGATGCCGATGACTCGTCGGAAGGGCGCACGCCTGCTAACACAACGACACGGTTCGCTGCGCGTTCCTCATCGGGCATGATAAGAAGATCAAAGTGACATTCACGTATTTCATGAGTTTGGGCCGAAATTTTGATGGAATTTTGCGGCAGCTTGATTCCTGTCAATTAACGGCGAAGGAGTAAGTTTCGACGCCAGTAAATTGGAAACAAGGCGAGGACGTCATCATTCTGCCGACCGTACCCGACGAAGACGCGAAGGCAAAATTTTCGGAAGGCTGGAGTTCACTGCTGCCTTATATCCGGATGGTGACGCAGCCTAAATAACGCGTCTACAACATTCCTCCAGCACTCGTTCTTCTGTGAGATAGTGCGCTGAAGGAACGTCATTTCAAAGATGATTCGGGTTGGTTACACTTGCCGTGATTTTGGCGCGTCACGGTTGAGAGGTATCCAATGGATTTTGAGCTGGCGGAAGAACAGCGGCTGGCAGTCGATAGTTGGCGTGGATTTCTTGAGCGCGAAATTCGTCCCATCATCGAAGAATACCTCGATGTCTCAATCCCCAAAGACGTCACTCATAAATTGCTGCGAATGGGCGCAGATTACGGCATGTGCTGCGCGGAAATTCCTATCTCTGATGGCGGTCTAGGTCTGGATATATTGACCAGCGGCTTGATCAGCGAAGAGTTGTCCCGCGTTTCGCCAGACCTTGCGGGAACAGGCTATCTGACCCAGGGGGTCGCGTTGAAAATTGTCCATGGTGGCACGCCGGAGATTAAGGCGCGTTATCTGCCGGGCTTGTTGACCGGCGCCTTGATCGGGGCTTCTGCCGTCACCG
>JAPKDL010000215.1 GCA_028822585.1 Alphaproteobacteria bacterium
ACGGCGTTCACGCCTCGCCAACGCGGACACATTTCGGGACGAACACGCACCTACGGCGGGAATGGCGCCGTGCGACATCCCAACGTCGTAACTGGTTCTAAAAGCTCGGCTTGGTCGGAAATGGCGTCAGCTGAAGTTCGTGGGTCCAGCACGAGCGGTCCTGAGTGTGCAGATAGTAGAACGCCTCGGCGATCTTGATCGGGTTAATCACAATGTCCGGATTTTCCTGCGCCTTTGGCAACGCCCGGGTACCAGGTGAATCGATAAGCCCGTCAATTACTACATTCGCTACATGTATACCGTGCTCTGAATATTCCTCGGTCAACACCTGCGCCAATGTGCGCATCATGACGCGGGGATAATATAGCGACTCGCCGGTGTTCCGTTTGGTGCCGCGCAGTGACTTGGAATTGTTGGAGAAAAGAAATGATCCCTCGCCTTTCTGCCGCATGGCGGGCAACACTTCCTTGGCGACCAGAAATGGTCCCCGGCTGGCGATGTGCTGGGCGGTGTCGAACATCGCCACTTCGATATATTCGAGCAATTCTTTTTCCGGCGGCAGATCACGGCCTTCCAGATACCCGGCGTTGTATACCAAAACTTCCGGATCGCCTGCTGCGGCGCGGATCGTGGCGAACGCGGCCGCAACGGACTCTTCCAAGGAAAGGTCCAACTCAACAATCATGCAATCGCCGCCCTGGGCTTCGATCGCCGTCTCCAAGGCTGCAGCGTTGCTGGCCGTGCGGGTTGTTAGGACGGTAAAGAAACCCTCCTGCGCAAATTTTTGCGCGATCGCGCCGCCAACACCCCAGCGCACGCCAACCGGCAGTTCGCTGTCGTCCAGGGTCTTGCCGTGCGCCAGCTTGGTGTTGCGACCATCGGATTGCCATTTGGATGTCGCGCCTATCACCACCGCGACAGGCTTGTTCTTAGTGTTGGTCTTGTTACTTTCGGTCATTTTGAAATCCCTCCGTTTCGGTCCCAGCCCCACCACGCGCAGAGGGCGTCCCCCATAATTAAATTCAGCTCACCTTTGTTGAGCCACGGCAGTTCCTCGGTGAACATGGTCACGCAATCTCCCCAGGAACACGGCATTTTTGAAATATCCGTCCCCCAGAACATGCGGTTCGGGCCGAACGCATCGTAGATTTTCTGCAAATAGGTATGCATTATTGGAAACGGATAGGCTTCACTGGAATAGCCCGGCGCACCGGTCGCCTTGACCGCAACGTTGGGGAGTTTCGCCAACGCCAAAAGAGTCGGCATATGCGTCATCGAAGCATCATCTTTAAGCGGCGTCGTACCGCCCCTGCCCCCTAGATGATCGATGGTCAGGCGAAGTCCGGGGTGGCGTTCGGCAACTCGTCCCAGAACGTCGAGCGAATCTTCCGCCAACGTCGCGATGGGAACTCCAGCCTCTTCCGCCGCCGTCCAAAGCCACTCCAGCTCACCATCGTGCAACATCTGGCGCGCCGGTTTGTTCAAAAAATTATACCGTAGGCCAAGCATACCCGGCGTGTCCCGCCATGTCGCAATGCGCTCGCGGGATTCTGGATCATCAAGCGGCGTCGCACCCATGATCGCAAATCTCCCAGGATAGTTTAGCACCGCCGCTGTCGCCATGTCATCGGACCCCGGATCCCAGCCAGGCGGATGAATCACAGCAGCAGCCACGCCGCCCTCATCCATCAGACCAATAGCCTCTTCAGGAGTGAATGTGGTGACCTGGCGATGCGAAAGGTTGCTTGGCATGCCGCTTCCCCAGAGGTGAATTTGGGCGTCAACGATCTGCATCGAATTTTCTTCCTTTGAAATTGCGGAAATACGCGCCTATTGGAAATGCGGCATGACTTTTTCGGTAAAGCGAATGAAGCTTTCATGCCCCAACGGCGCGATCATGAGGTAGTTGATCTTATTGGTTTCCCGCAGGCGCTCAATATCATCAATCACTTTTTCCGGCGACCCACAGAGCGCGACCTCGTTGACGTAACGTTCAATCGGATCCACGTTTTCGCGCTCGGCGGCGAGCACCGCATCGCTCGACTGCGTCTTGCCCTCTGCGGCAGCTTGCTCACCACCGCGGATATTCCCTTTGTTTTTCAAATAATTGCCAAACATGAATTCCGCCCCACGCCTGCCCAATTCATACCCTGCCTCATCCGTCTCCCCGATCGCGACAGAGCGGGTGAGAGGAATATCGCGACCTTCAAAAACATGACCAGCGCCTTCCAGTTTAGCTCTAAAAAATTCTCGTTTCTCATAACTGTCCTGGTGGCTGGAATGTGGACCCAGCAAAATTGAAAGCCCTTTCTGCGCGGCCCATTCGATCGACCCTTCGGATGTTGCACCAATCCACACCGGCATGTCCTTCTGATAAGGCTTGGGCAGAACTTCGATGTCTTCATATTCAAAATACTTGCCTTTGTGCGAAAACGAGCCGTCTTCCCACGCTTTCAACACCACCTCCACGCTTTCGCGGAATTTTGGGTAACTGTCTTCCGGTGCCACGCCGAACGCCTTGTGCTCCGTCGAATCAAAGCCCCGCCCCGCACCCCAGTTAACGCGGCCTTGGGTAAGTTGGTCGAGCAATGCCACTTCTTCCGCTAACCGCAGCGGGTGATAAAAAGACGCCAGCGAGATACCAGTGCCAATACGAATATTCTTGGTCTGCGCCGCAACATGGGCACCCATGATATGGACGGAAGGACAGACGCTGTAGGTGCTAAAATGATGTTCCGCCAGCCACACGGCGTCGTAACCGGTTTCATCCATCAACTTGATGCGGTCAAACGCGCGTTCATAAACCTGCGCCAATGGTATACGCCGACCCGGCCAGCTAAAAAATTGCAAAACTCCAAATTTCATGACGTTTCCAGCCCCCAAACCCCATAGTTCTTATCACGATATGTACCGTAGCAAGCGGAATTCAGCGTGGCCAGGGCGCTTACGGTGCCGCAACTTTATTCGCAAAACGCGAAATAGACCCCGGCAAGGCACCGAATTCCCAAACGACGGGGACAGCGGATAACAGGTGCCAGAATTTCACGAACGAGACCGCGCTGCCGAAGGACGAGGTATCGACTCATATACCCATTATTCAGCGGCTCAGGTTTTGGCAAGGTTTTGTTCCCTTTCACTAATTGGTGCCCGGAAAGTCAACCGCATTGAACCTTCTAAGTCTACATAATCGTCGTTAAAATGCGCGCTAACACCAACCTGCAAGAGCCACAAAACAATGACCATTCACACAAAGCCCCCTTGGGCAGCACACGGGAGCGTCGACGCCGGACTAGGCTACCTGCCGCCCCACCGCCGCAAGCCCCCATCGACGGCCAATGATGCCGGTTGGACATTTAAGACGTGGACCGCGCCACGCGCAGCAATTGTTCGACGCCTACGCTGCGGACAACTTGGGG
>JAPKDL010000216.1 GCA_028822585.1 Alphaproteobacteria bacterium
AACATTGGTCTGAAGTCTGACGTAGCGCGGCCATTTGGAGTGGGATATTTTATAGGGTCAGGAGAAATGAGATGGTGCAGCATAGTTATACTGAGCAGTTGGCCGAATGGGTTTGTGGGCTACAATTAAAGGACTTGCCAGAAAATATAGTTGCGGATGCCAAATTACGCGTCCTCGATATTTTGGGCACAACGCTTGCGGCAAGCTCGTTCGAGAGCAGTAAAGGTGTTAGAGACGCTGCCGTGAGAACCGGCGCCGGTAATGACGCTCGCATCATAGGTCATGGTGATTATGCTAACACAGCGGGTGCGGCACTCGCCAATGGGACGATGGCCCATGCCCTCGATTATGATGACACACACCTGGAATCGGTCGTCCATATCTCTGCACCAGTAGTCACCACAGCATTGACCATAGGAGAGGCGATCAAGGCGTGAGGCGAGGAGGTATTGACTGCTATCGTAGCGGGTGCCGAAGTTGGTTGCCGGATAGGCAGCGTCGCACCGAAGGCCTTTCACCAGCAGGGATTTCACGCGACAGCGGTGGTTGGGACGTTCGCGGCGGCGGCCACGGCGGCCAAGCTTTTTGGCCTGAATGCAAATCAGACGGCAAACGCTCTTGGCATCGCCGGCAGTCAGTCGTCAGGCATCATGCAATGTTTCAATGACGGGACCTGGACCAAGCAATTGCATGTTGGGTGGTCGGCCCATGCGGCAGTGATTGGAGCTACTTTGGCGCAATGCGGGTTTACCGGTCCAGCTGAGGTGTTGGAAGGCATTCAGGGTTTCTACACAACCCATGCGAAGCCGGGAGTTCAATTCCGTGAGCGGTTAATGCATAAGCTTGGCACGCGCTGGGAATATCCGACAACTTCCTTTAAGCCCTATCCCTTTGGTCATGTGGTTCATGGTTTTCTTGATTGTGTTACACAACTTTATATGGAGGAGGGATTGCGGGCCGGTCAAGTCAAGTCCATGGTTTGCCCAATCGCGGAATGGATGATACCGATCATGTGCGAGCCGCGTGAGATTAAGTTGCGGCCTGCGACGGAATATCATGCTAAATTCAGCCTTCCTTTTACCATCGCTGCGACGCTTACTTTTGGTCGCCTTGGCGTCGAAGCCTTCAGCAATGAAAATATAAATAATCCGGATCTGCTCGCTTTGATGGAAAAGATTGTCCACGCGGCTGATCCGACGGCGATCGACTCAAAACGCTTTAAGGGTTGGGTAAAGGTAAAGACCAATGACGGACGTCACCTCGAGCGTGTAGTCATGGATAATTGGGGCAGTGAGTGCAACCCGATGACGCCGGATCAAGTTCGACAAAAATTTCGTGAGAACGCCGCCCTAAAGTTGGACGGGGCGCGAGTGGAGAAATTACTCGATCATGTGGGGTGGATTGAGACTATTATGGATGTTGGGGAAATCGTGGCGGGTGGCGTAAATGAGTGAATGGTCGACAGTACACCTGGCAGAGCCCGGTCGCGCTCTATTCCTTCCCACTGGATGTCCATAAAGAATAGGGCATTATTTTTTCTAAATCGACGCGGTGAATATTTTTTGAGATAATTTCGATTCACTTTTTTAGCCAGTCGTAGTGGGTCTACCTGGTCGTAGTAGGGACCTTCTTGAAAGGGTGTTCCAGACGGTCTAACCTTTATAAAACAAGATACGTCAGGTCAGGTCCTCCCCCATGCTTATTGCTGTCCATCCCTCCGGCTGTGCCACCGGTGCAGAAATTACGGGCTTCAACCTAGCCACCGAGCTGAATGACGTGAATTTTTCCGTCATTACTGATCACGTAGATATGACCAACGCAAACGCGGAGCACGCCGATGTTGACGGTTGAAGAAAACGAGCTGCTGACCCAATCCGGGGCCGAGACTCCGATGGGTGCATATTTTCGCCGTTTCTGGCAACCGGTCGCGCTATCCGAGGAGGTATCGGAAACGGATGGCGCGCCGGTCCGCGTCACGATCTTGGGCGAAGAACTCGTGGCGTTCCGCGACAGCGAGGGGCGCATCGGCCTGGTCGACCGCCGCTGCCCGCACCGCGGCGCGGATCTGTTTTTCGGCCGCAACGAGGAATGCGGCCTGCGCTGCGTCTATCACGGCTGGAAGTTCGGCGTCGACGGCAAGGCGATGGACTTGCCGAACGTGCCGCCGGGTGTGCGCATGCACGATACTGTAAGCATCAAGGCCTACCCGACCCGGGAATATGGCGGTTTCGTCTGGGCCTATTTGGGGCCTGCGAACGGTGAAATCCCGGACGTGCCGCAGCTTGAATTTGGACGGGTCGAGGACAGCAAACGCTACGTCATGAAGCAGCGGATCGAGTGCAACTGGGTCCAGATCATGGAAGGCGATCTCGACACGTCGCATTTCTCGTTCCTGCATATGCCGGCGCCGAGCCTGCAAACGGCGGAGAACAAGGACACCAACTCGCCGAACCGGCATCTCGAATGGATGCGGCGGGACGGCCAGCCGAAATTCGACCTGCTCGATCACGATGTCGGCTTCGTCGCCGGCGGCGCACGCGAAACAGATGACGCGGGCGATCTCTACTGGCGCACGACGCAATTCATGCTGCCGTCGCACGGCACCGGTCCCGCGACGGTGCCCGGCGAAACCTATTACGGCTTCACCCTGGTGCCGACCATGGACGACGGCTGCTGGATGTATTGCTACGCCTGGAACCCGGAACGCGATCTGCACGAGGCGGAGCTGGCCAAGCTCAAGGAAGGCCACGGGATCTTCGCCGAGGTCGGCTCCGGCTACATGCCGGTCCGGAACCGGTCGAACGACTACCAAATCGACCGCGAGCTCCAGAAGCACCAGACCTATACCGGCGTAAAGGGGACGGCGGAGCAGGACATCATGATCCAGCAGAGCCAGGGCTGGATCGCGGACCGGACGCGGGAGAACCTGACGGCGACCGATGCGGCAGTCGTGCATTTCCGCCGTCTGCTGATCGGTGAAGCGAAGGCGCTGGCGGAGGAAGGTACCGAGCCGTCGGCACCGCACGACCCCGAAGCCTACTGCACGCGGCCCGGCGCCTGGGTTACCGACAGCGGCAAGGAGTTGGAGGAGGTCCTCACCGAACGGTTTGGACACCCGCGCGGTCGCGTGACCAGCTAGACCAAATACTCCCTTGTGCCCTATTCGCTGGAATCTTCGTCATTTTCTTGGGTGTCCTGCAAGATCTCATGACGTTGGAATATCCCATGGGTTTGTTACAGACCTGGCTAGAGGTTCAGTTGTCCTGGCCGTTGCAATAGACTTGGGTGATGATGGCAGAGTTACTTGAATTTCTGTTTCATCGGGTATTTTCGGCGTACCGAGAACGACCTGTCGAGAAGGTCAGGGCTATCAATGCTGAGATCAAGCGGATTACCTACGAGCTC
>JAPKDL010000217.1 GCA_028822585.1 Alphaproteobacteria bacterium
ATCTCGTTCAATGAAACGTGGCCAATCCTCCACTGGCGCATTCAACATCGGCGTGTGCGAGACACCGATGCCTAAGACAATTTTCGCCACATTTAATCTCCCCGCCAGAATGCCTTTTAAACAGTACCGGTGTTTTCGGCGTTGATGCAACTGCCCGCTCCCGGACGCTGAAAAAGAAAGGATTGGCGTTTGCCAGGGCCCGTCGCATAAAATTACGCATTATGAAATGGGGGAGGGAATGAACCAGATGAAATTTGGCATTATGATGCGCGGCCAATTTCCGCAAGGTGACCGCGTGGCGGATCGGTTTGAAGAAATGTTGGCGCAGGCCCGGCTGGCGGAAAGCCTGGGGTATCATTCGATTACCAAGGGCGCGCATTACAGCACCCATCCACTGCAGGATTTACAGCAGGTTCCATTTTTGTGCCGGGTCGCCGCTGAAGCGCCAAGCCTGCGCCTGAACACCGGCGTCATGCTGTTGCCGCTGCACAAACCTTTGGATGTCGCCGAACAGATCGGCACGTTGGACATCATGACCAACGGCAAGGCGATCTTCGGCTGCGGCGTCGGGTATCGCGATGTTGAATTCAAGGCGTTTGGCACGTCGCGCAAAGTACGCGGGAAACGGTTCGAAGAAAACCTGACCACCATTAAACGCTTGTGGACCGAAGATACGGTGACAATCAAAGGCTCGCATTTTGAATTGGATGACGCATCGTGTTCGGCGAAACCAGTGCAACAACCCCACCCGCCAATCTGGATTGGCGCCAGCGCAGACGCGGCAATCCAACGCGCCGCGCAAATGGGCACGTGCTGGTATGTGGGCCCGAACGATCGTCTCGACGCTGTGGCGGATCAACTGGAAACCTACAAACGCGCGCTGGATGATGCGGACAAACCGTTCCCCGAAGAATTTCCGTTCCGGCGTGAAGTATTTGTCGCGCCGACACGTGAAGAAGCCTTCCGCATCGCGAAGGGGCCGATCATGCAAAAATATCAGGCCTATCACGCCTGGGGGCTGGGCCGTTCGCGCCCCGGTGAAACCGACGAGCTGGGCCAACCTTTCGAGGATTTGATGAAGGATCGCTTCTTTATCGGGTCGCCCGACGACGTGGCCGAACAAATTATCAAGTTCAACAAGCGGCTTGGTATGAACCACATCGTCATGAGTCTGCATTGGCCGGGACTGGAAGTCTCCCAGTCCATGGAGACGATGCAGATCCTCGCCGAAGAGGTGTTCCCGAAGGTGCGCCAAGGCTTGTAAGCCTCTCTTCACACGCTATTCCTAAACTAACAACGCTTAAATTCTAACGGAGAATATCCATGACCAAATCCGCTGCCCATGTTCTGGCTGCAACGCTGGACGCCCATGGGGTCGATGTCGCGTATTGTGTGCCGGGCGAAAGCTATCTGCCGCTGACCGACGCCTTTATCGACTTTCCCAACATGAAGCTTGTGGTGTGTCGTCATGAAGGTGGCGCCGGGTTGATGGCCGTCGCCCATGCGCGCCTGCGCAATCATCCGGGCGTGTGCATCATCAGCCGGGGTCCTGGTGCCATGAACGCCTCCATCGCCTTGCATGTGGCGTATCACGATGCGGAACCCGTCGTGTTTCTGGTGGGACAGGCTGAACGCGACGAGTTGAACCGCATGACGTTGCAGGAAATGAATTACTCCATGACTTATTCCGACACCGCCAAGATGGTGATCGAAGTCATCGACCAACGCCGCATCGCCGAAGATATCGCCCGAGCCTTTCATATTGCGCAGTCAGGCACGCCCGGACCGGTCGTTGTCGTGCTGCCGGAAGATTTGTTGTATGGCGAGTGCGATGCCGAACCTTTGGGGCCGCGCGTCAAGGCGATAACCGCGCCGACGACTGACGATACGGCTCGTGCGTTTGAATTGCTACGCAACGCTAAGAAGCCGCTGGTTATTGCGGGCGGACGCCTGCACGGCGCGGCGGCGCTGGGTGATCTGACGAAATTCGCGGAAGTCTTTGATTTGCCGGTGGCGGCGCCGCAACGGCGGTTTCATATTTTCGACAGCCGCCACCCCAACTGCGCCGGGCGCCTGGCCAATCGCGCGCCAGCCGAATCGCTAGATATAATGAAGGAAACCGACCTTCTTATCGTGATTGGCGAACGGATAGGCCCGTCGATGAGCCAGGGTTACACTTTCCCCCGTGCGCCTGTGCCAGACCAACCAATGATTCATGTTTGGCCGGATACGGAAGAAGTGGGCCGGGTGTTTCAACCGACCCTTGGACTGGGCTGCGATCCGCACGAATTCCTCAAGGTCATGTTGGCGATAGGGCCGGGCGAGATACCCTTCGAACGCAAAGCTTGGGTCAAACGGCTCAACGATGCGCATAATTCGGTGATGGATTGGACGCCCGTATCTGCCAATGACGGGTTGGTGTTTGGCCATGTCGTGGAAGCGATCAACAAGCATTTGACCAAGGATGCGGTCGTTACCACGGACGCCGGAAATTTTTCCAGCTGGCCTGCGCGGTTCCTGCATTTGGGTCAAGAAAACATGTTTATCGGCGCGACCGTCGGTGCCATGGGGCCGGGCGTGCCGTCCGGGGTTGCGGCAGGTCTCTCGACGCCGGGACGCCAGATTGTCGTGTTCGTCGGTGATGGCGGCGTGATGATGACGGGCAATGAATTGGCGACGGCAGTGCAGTATAATGTGCCGATCAAGATATTCATCGCCAACAACAGCGCCTACGGCACCATCCGAATGCATCAGGCCAAGGCGTTTCCAGGTCGGGTCACCGCGACCGCGTTGCAAAACCCCGACTTCGTCAAATGGGGTGAGGCTTTTGGTGCCAAAGGGTTCCTGATTGAAACCGAAGGTGATGTGGAAAGCGTTGTCGCGGAAGCCATGGCTTATGATGGGCCTGCGGTGATCGAGTCGCGCATTAGCCTCAACCACATCTCGCCGGCCGCCAGGATCGACGAAATCGAAGCGCGTTAACCCGCGATCAACAGCTGGGTGAGGTCCTCGGGGTTGGTCAACATCGGGTAATGTCCCGTGTCCATTTCAATATAGGTGCCGTTCAGCTTTTCAGCTGTTCGGCATTGGTGGGCGTTGGACGGGTTTTTGCTTTGCAGGCAATTGATGACCGACGCCGACCAGCTTTGGGCCCAGAATCCGTCCAATTCGCCGGGTTCCACATCCGTGCCGCCATTGGGGTGAAGGGTGTATCGCGCGACCGCCCAGGCCCGCAGATCATCAGGGAAGTCCACGAACAGGCGGTTTTCCATGTCTTCTACTGTTGGGCCTTGTGATAATTCAAGCCGTTGATACGGCGCGTCAGGGGCGCGGTCGACGATGTCGGCGCAGGTTTCCCCCGGTTGCGGCGCCAAGGCGTCGACATAAACCAATCG
>JAPKDL010000071.1 GCA_028822585.1 Alphaproteobacteria bacterium
TTACAGCGCTTTGGCGTCGAGACGGAATTTTATGACCCGCTGATCGGCGCGGACATAAAAAATTTGCTTCGGCCCAACACAAGGCTGATCTGGACGGAATCACCGGGATCGCAAACTTTTGAGATACAGGATATTCCCGCCATCACCGCCGTCGCGCGTGACGCGGGTGTGTTGACCATCATGGATAACACCTGGGCAGGGGGGTATTTTTACAAACCGCTGGACCACGGCGTCGACATATCCGTTCAGGCCGCAACCAAGTACATTGTAGGACATTCCGATGTTATGATGGGTACAATCGCGTGCAATCAGGCGACTTTCGACCAGGTTAAGACCAGCAGCGAAAATTTTGGCATCTGCACGGGGCCAGACGATGTTTACTTGACGCTACGCGGTTTGCGGACCATCGGCGCGCGGATGCCAGCGCATCACCGGAACGCCTTACAGGTCGCCGAGTGGCTGCAACAACGCCCCGAAGTTACCCGCGTCATGTACCCCGCCTTGCCACAGGATCCCAGCCACGCGATTTGGAGCCGCGACTTCACCGGCGCCAGCGGTCTTTTCGGGTTTGTCATCAACACGGCGGAACACAAAAAAATTGCGGCCTTCCTCGATGACTTGAAATTATACGGTATGGGGTCAAGTTGGGGAGGATATGAAAGCTTGATGCTGCCATCCTGGCCAAACAAGAGCCGTTCGGCGACAAGATGGGACGTGCGCGGGCAAACCATGCGCATACACGTTGGTTTGGAAGATGTAAGCGATTTGATCGAAGACCTTGACGCCGGGTTCGACCGTTTGAACAAGGCCTAACGAAAACTGGGCTGGGAGCGACTCCATGCCGCCAACGGACATATTTGAAACAATCACCTTTACCGCTGATGGGTTAGTCCCCGCCATTGCGCAACAGCACGATACGGGCGAGGTTTTGATGATGGCCTGGATGAACCGGGACTCGATCACCGAAACCTTGGCGACTGATCAGGTTTGCTATTGGTCGCGGTCTCGCAAGTCTTTGTGGCGAAAGGGGGAATCTTCTGGTCAAACGCAGAAACTGATGGACATGCGGATCGACTGCGACGGCGATACGTTATTGTTGATGGTCGATCAAGTTGGTGTCGCCTGTCACACCGGACGTCGCAACTGCTTTTTCAACGCAGTCCGGAACGGTGAGGTTATTGAAATTGCGGAACCAGAGATTGATCCAAAGGTGCTTTACACAGAGCGTTGAGGCTTACCAATCGTGCAGCACACAGTCGCGTTGCAGTTTAATATCGTCGCCAATCATCTCGAAATGACCGCCGGGCCAGTCCTTTAAAATTTGAACCGTCGGCGGAATATTCGCACTGCCATTGCCGATAAAATAAGTGCACGCAGCGGCGGCGTATCTATCCTTGATGATCTCCACCCCCAGCCGGTGACGGTCATTTGTTTCCAAATATATCAGTAGGGTGGGACGATGGATTATCAGTCAGAGACCTCTGAAAATGTCTCGAACATAGGGCTGAGATTTGTTATATTCGTGTCATGAGAACTTCCTTTGAGACCCTCCCCTTTATTGAGGACAATGCTCCCGGCCTGTGGCGACAACAAGTTCAGCCAGTTAACTCAAGGGAACAAAATACAGCAGCGCTCTTTCTCGATAGAGACGGCGTAGTCGTGGAAGAAGTTAATTATCTCCACCGCATAGAAGATCTTCGCCTCATCCCCGGTGCCGCAGCCGCAATTTCCCGCGCGAACAGCCGCTCCATTCCGGTCGTGATGGTCACCAACCAATCGGGCATCGGACGCGGGCATTACGATTGGGTCGCGTTCGCCAAACTTCAGGATGAACTACTGCGTCAACTGGAACAGGAAGGCGCCACAGTGAACATGGTGTTAGCATGTGGTTACCACAAAGATGCTTTGCCGAATTATCAGATAGAAAACCATCCCTGGCGAAAACCCAATCCGGGCATGTTGAACGCTGCGGCAGAAGCCTTGGGTTTAAACCTACTCCTGTCCTGGATGGTTGGTGATGCATTGAGCGATGTAGACGCCGCTCGGAACGCAGGCCTTTCCGGCGTCGTTCATGTGTTAACCGGGCATGGTACCCGTGATCGCGCTGAGGCCTTGACGCGACAAGCATCTGATTTCTCGGTGCGGCGTCAGGAATCAATCCACGGCGTTTCAAATTTAATCGACGATTTGTTTCCTGTTCGGCACTAGCAATATAATTAGGATTCGTTATTGCGATGACTCTAAATAACGCGCCACCTGATTTACCCTTCAAGTTTGGCGTGACTTCCGGTATGATTAAATAATTCATGCGTGAAAAATTTACTGATATTTTCAAGAAGCGCTGCTATGTCCTTTTCCGTCGATCAATCAATTCGCAAAGCAGAGCGTTTCGCTAAAAGTGGTAAAACTGATCGAGCCGTAAAAATTTACCGCGATGTTATTGCAAAGTCCCCAGCCGATAAGCGAGCATTAAAGGGCCTTAAAACGCTCAATAATACAGAAACCTTGCCGGCGCTCCCCGACCAGGTGCCATTCGATGAGCAAGTGAAATCATTGGTTACCCTCTACAATCAAGGCCAGCTGAAGGATGCCCTCCGGTTGGGGGAAACCTTAATCTCAAAATACCCCAAAACAGTCATCCTGCATAATTTGCTTGGAGCTATAAACGCAGGCTTGGGCCATCTAAAAAAAGCAGTGGAACGTTATAAATCGGCAGTTCAAATAGAGCCGAACTTTGCGGAAGCCCACAACAATTTAGGCGTCGCCCTCAAAGGCCTTGGTAGACACAGCGATTCCGTTGAGAGTTACACGAGAGCTCTTAAACTAAAACCGGACTATGCCGAAGCGCATAATAATTTAGGGAATGCCCTAAGAAAACTTGGGGAAATTGACGATGCACTCGATAGTTATGCCAAAGCCATAAAGTTTCATCCAGAGTTCGCCCAAGCCTACAACAATATTGGCAACGCCTATAAAGAGTTAGGGAAAGTTGGCACCGCAATAGAAAATTACACAAAAGCTTTGGCAATAAACCCAGGTTTTGCGGAGGCGCACAGCAATCTGAGTACGGTTAAAAAATATAAACCTGGTGATATACAAATTGTAAAAATGCTTAACCAGATCGAACATGAATCTCTTTCCGGAAAAGATAAAAGGCGTTTGAATTTCGCGCTTGGCAAGGCGTACGGTGATACGGGAGACCAAGAAAAATCATTCTCTTTTTTATCGGAGGGAAATCGTTTTCAAAAATTGGAACTAAAATACAAAATGAGCCCCGATCAGGCATTGTTTTCCAAAATAAAGTCGACGTTTTCTAATCAAATTCCCTCCCTTAATTTTCCAGTAAATTCCCATGTTTCCAATACACAAAAGCCCCTTTTTATTCTTGGGATGCCGCGATCCGGAACGAGTTTGGTGGAACAAATTCTTGCGAGCCATTCAAAAGTGCATGGCGCTGGTGAGTTGGAATTACTTAACCAGTGCATTCAAAATACTTCCTGGAGATCCTTTCAATTTAATGAAGAACATCAAATAAGTATTCGAGAAACTTATCTCCTAGGTTTAAAAAATATGCATACTACAGAACCTTTCATAACGGACAAAATGCCACTAAATTTTCGATGGCTGGGATTTATACGCCATGCATTCCCCGAGGCAAAAATTGTCCATGTGACGCGGGATGCGAGAGCCACGTGCTGGTCAATTTTCAAAACTTTTTTCAATGCGACAGGACTTGGATTTTCGAACGACCTTCACGATGTTTCCGAATACTATAAATTGTATATCGATTTAATGGCGTTCTGGCGCGAACAATATCCGGGATGGATTTATGATCTCGACTATGAATCCCTTACCCTCAACCAAGACGAGGAAACAAGAAAATTACTCAAATCCATGGAACTTGAGTGGGAACCACAGTGCCTGGCGTTTCATAAAAATTCCCGGGCAGTGAGAACGGCTTCAGCTACACAAGTACGGCAAAAAATGTACCAGGGAAGCTCCGAGGAATGGCGAAAATATGAACGATTTATTGCGCCTATGATCCAAAATCTTAAAGCATTTTGAGGCATCGATGTGAAACACTATATGATCATAAGTCTGGCTCTTTTCATTGCACTTACAATTTACGGCGTATTTTCAGGGCAGTTGAATATTTTCTAACCAAACGTTAACTCAGGCTCAGCAGGTAGCCTTCACCCTACAATTTGGCCCTCTAGAACAACACATTAACACCGATTTTCAAGGCGAAGCCATCGCCCAGGTGCATGTCCTATCCAACCTCGACCCAAACGGCGTTCCCACGAAGCCCCGCGAGCCTACTGGCACGGAATGTTGGCATACCGATAAATCCTATACACCTACGCCATCCTTCGCGACCTTGCTTTATGGCATCGAAGTGCCGGCAGTTGGTGGTGAGACGTTGTTCGCCAATATGTACGCCGCGTATGACGCACTATCAATTGCGGACCAACAGCGTTACGACGCTTTAACTGTCGTCCACTCTTGGGAACAATCCCGCCTTAAAAGCGGATCCCGTCCGCCCAGTGACGAAGAAAACCGCGCCGCGCCGCCAATTTTGCATTCGATGGTTCGCACCCATCCGGCTACCGGGCGTAAGGCGCATTATATCGGTACTCATGCGTCACATATCGAGGGTATGCCGATTGCGGAAGGCCGCACCCTTCTTAACGACCTCCTAGGCTACGCCACTCAGGACCATTTTATCATCGCACATCAGTGGCATAAGGAAGATTTACTGGTTTGGGATAATCCTTCTCTGCTCCACCGCGGCGCCACCTACAATGAGACCAGGGAAAAGCGGGTGTTGCACCGCACGGACGTGCGCGGTGGACCAACGTTTTAACAGGCTAGCAAGCCCATCAATTCCCGCACCTGCGTCGCGTCCAGATCATCGATCCGCCGCGCCAAGTCGATGACATGCTCCATGTCCTTTTCGTCGAACTTCAACGCCAGACAGTCGCGCACCTTTACAAGATGTTCGTCTTCGGGGATGGGCGGGCGTCCATATTTTCCCTTTGGGCCGTCACAGGTCTCAGAATGCACCGTTCCGTCTTTCAGAGTGATTTTGACAGTGACATGCATTTCTTCAAAAGCCGGGACAACATTTACGTCAACGGCATGTTCGACGCGGTTCAACATCGATTCCATGTCAGCGGCAAACCGACGCTCGTCTTCGAAACTCGCCATGCGCACGGTTCCGTCCAACAGGGCGCAACATGTCGTATATTGCCACGAGAATTTGCCGTCGAGCCCGGTTTCCGGATGCGGTCGGTTGACATAGTCCATTTTAGGCGTGGTGATTTTAATCTTCTCGATGTCTTCTGACTTGCCGTCGATTTTTTTGTGCAGCGCCAACGCCGCGGTGATCACAAAATGTGTCCCGAACTGGCTGGGAAACATTTTGATCGCGTATCCCGGCGACGCCACCCGATACGGCGGGCCATAGTTCAACAGCTCATCAAGCACGAAATCGCTGTCAAAAAACGTTTCGGCATACCCATTCGCCGCTTCGAACACGTTGGGGTTGGCGTTAAACCCATGTCCGGCCAGCAACGCCGCATCGACCCCCATTGCGACCGCGTGGCCGCAATTAATCGATTTCGAATGCGTGCCGACATTGGCGAAAATGCTGCCCGCGCGCGACGCGACAATCCCCAAGGCGTGGCGCAGCGTAAGCGTATTCAGTCCCAGAATATGCGACGACGCCACGGCCGAGCCCAACGGCCCCGCCAGCCCAGGCGGATGAAATTTTGCGCCCGAACGGCCCACCAAACCGGAGGCTTGCCGAATCCAACCCATCATTTCCGTGCCCTTGACGATACCCGTCAGAATATCTTTACCCGACGCGCCGTCGCGTTCGGATAACGCAAGTAAGGCGGGTAATGAGGTAGAGACTTGGTGGTTCGCCGGGGTCCACATGGGCTCGTAATCCAGCACATGCATCGAGGCACCGTTGAGATAGGCGGCATGAACGGGTGACGTCTTAAATCCGAATCCAATCGCCGTCGATTGCGCCTCTCCGCCCAGCGCCTGGATGTGTTTGGCCAGGATGCCCGGCGCTTCTTCCTGCACCGTCCCAGCAATCGCCACAGCGACCCCGTCGATCACCAAGCGGCGCGCGCGATCCTTGGCGTCTTCGGTTAGGTCGTCATATGTCGTTGCGACAACCTTGTCGCAGAGTTCTTCGGTAATCCCCATCACTCGCCCCTCTATACGCCTCGGATCATATTCCGAATTCGTGGTTGAATTACGCTGCGCCAGCGCTGCCCGTTAAAGACGCCATAATGGCCCACTTGCGGCTGTACATAATGTCGGCGCATTGCGTCCGGTACGTTCACGCATATGGCATGTGCCGCCTGGGTCTGACCCACGGCACAAATGTCATCGTTTTCGCCTTCCACCGTCATCAAGATCGTTTTTTGGATGGCCTTGAAATCGACCGATACGCCGCGATGGGTCATCTCGCCTTTCGGCAGAGCGTGGTCTTTGAATACGATTTTTACGGTTTCCAGGAAAAATTCTGCGGGTAAATCCATCACCGAAAGATACTCTTCGTAAAATGCCTTATGTGCCACAATCGGGTCTTCATCGCCAACAACCATATTCTCGAATTGCCGGTGATGGGCATCGATATGCTTGTCCAAATTCATGGCCAGAAAGCCGTTAAGCTGAATAAAACCGGGATAGACTTTACGCAAGAACCCAGGGTGCGAATAAGGCACGGTGGAGATGAGCATACGTTCGAACCACGCCATGTCTTTCGAGTCCACGTGAGTGTTCACGACCGTCGGGTTAATCCGTGTGTCGATAGGCCCCCCCATCAAGGTCAGCGATGCCGGTTGACAAGGATCATCGGCCATCGCCAGCCGCGCCGTCGCCACCAAGGTGGGCACGACCGACTGGCAGACCGCAATCACATGGGTCGACGGCCCTAAAAGTTGAATGAATTCTATTATATAATCGACATAATCATTCATCCCAAACGCGCCTGCGGAGACCGGCACGGACCGCGCGTCGCGCCAATCGGTGATGTATACGTCATGTTCCGGCAGCATGTCGCGCACAGTACCGCGCAACAATGTCGCGTAATGCCCCGACATAGGCGCGACCAGCAACACCTTGGGATCATCACGCGACACATCGCGTGTAAAGTGCAGTAAATCGCTAAAACCCTTGGATAGTACGACATTTTCGGTAACTGGAACCGTTTTGTCCTCAATTTGGACGTCCGTGATCCCGAATTCCGGCTTGCAGTACCGCCGCGTCAGCTCCTCAAACATTTCACACGCTGAGGATGTCTGGCGCCCCCACAAAGTCTTCCCCATGGGATTAAACGGCATATCTAACGCAAATTTAAGCCCCTGCGAGGCGGCGCGAACGGGCGAAACCCATGCATGGGCGAGTTCGTAAGCATGATACTGCAAACCAGCTTCCACTTCTTTGTCTTGTGTCCAAAGTCGAATAAACGCCTAGCTTTTGTATGCCACAAATATTGCGCCGCAACAATCTCGGATGCGGTTGGGTGTATTGGCTTTCCCAGCCCTTTAAATCATTCGCTTGGCGTGGGGTTGGTTAATATTTAGAAACACCTTTCAAATTTAGACCGCGCAAATTGTAAATTATTCCTTCTTTGTCATTTATTTCTTATATTTGAAACTTTAAGTCGCTTTGCATAGCCTTTTATAACCCATACACATTAACAAAACTGGGCAGGCGCAAAACACGCCGTCATTACCTGCGCAGGTGTCGTGCCCCATTCCGTTGGCTGGGAGGTACGGGACCAAAAAATCACCAAACTCGACGAATTATTGCCGTGGCGTTACGCCAAAGCGCCGCTTAACAGGGCCAACAGTTATGTCGTGAGGTAGCACATATTATTGGGCAGCTTGGGCGTCTTCTAACGTGCTTGTAAAACAATGGCACCGCGACCTTACCTTCCGCCAAATTCCAAGACGAACGCGATTGATCTGGTCATTCCCAGACAGATTTGGTTATCTTGGTGGATGCGCCCGCTCCAGTCGCGGTACCCTTGAATTTTTGCATTCTCGAACAGGATGAATTTGATGATGAATGGCGGAGAAGTTGTTGTTACTACCTTATTATCCCGCGACGTGGATACGGTATTTTTTGTACCGGGCGGTACCTATGTGACCGTGTTGGAGGCGCTCAGTCGAGTCCAGAACAAGATCAAGTCGGTACCTACACGGTTGGAGTCATCCGCGACATTCGCCGCTGAAACCTATTCCGCGATCCGCCGCAAACCCGCCTGTGTTTTTGTCAGTCGGGCACCCGGCGCGTCAAACGCCGTCATCGGCATCCACACCGCGATGCAAGCGTCGCGGCCCATGGTGTTGTTCATCGCCAACATCCCACGCGACCAGAAAGGCCGCGAGGCGTTTCAGGAAATTGACTACTTGCGCATGTACAGCCCGGTCGCCAAGGCGGTCTTCGACGTTCACTCTTATGATGAACTAGCGCAAGTAACCGCCCGCGCGCTCGATCTGTCGGTCAGCGGTCGCCCCGGTCCGGTAGTCTGCGTTCTGGCCAAGGATATTCTGGACGGCGTCACCGGCGATCCCAACATCCCCAAATTGCCCGCGCCCGTTTCCCTTGGGGCGGAACCCATCGCCGCCGCCAAGGCCGCCGAATTGATTCGCAACGCCAAGCATCCGATCATCCTGGGCGGTGAAATGATTCCCTTCGAGGGTGCCATCCAGGAACTCCAGGATTTTGCAGAGGCATCGGGCGCCGGCGTCATCACCGCGTACCGGCAACAGGATATATTTCCGAACGATCACCCCGCCTATTTTGGTCAATTGACATTGAACCAATTGCCGTTCCAGGCCGAAGCGTGGGACGCCTGTGATCTGGTCATCAATATCGGCAGCCGATTGGACAGCGCGACTTCGGCGGACTTCACCTTGATCCGCGACGATCAAAAAATGATCATGGCTTATCCAGACGCGTCCATCTTTTCACAATGGCAGGCCGATGTGGCGCTGGGCGCGAATGCCAAGCCGGCGCTGGTGGCGCTCACCGAAGCACTGGCTAATTTCACCCCGCCCGCAGATCGCATCGCGTGGCGCGACGACATCCATGCTAAGGAAGCCGCTTATGCGGCGCCCGGTGAAATCGAAGTTGTCGGCGATGTCGACATGGCCAAGGTCATTCAAATTTTTGGCGAGATGGTTCAGGACGACGCGATGCTGTCATCGGACGCCGGAACCTTTGGACGCTGGTTGCATCGTTATTACCGCTCAAACGCGCCCTACACCAATCTGGGGCCGATCTCCGGTGCCATGGGCTATGGTGTGCCAGGCGCAATTGGCGCCGCCGTCGCGGACCCGAATCGTCAAGTCTTCGCGTGGGTTGGCGACGGCGGGTTCTTGATGACTGGCCAAGAAGCCGCGGCCATCGTGCAGGAAGAATTACCAGTCAAAATCATTGTCTGTGACAACAGCGCCTGGGGCTCCATCATGGTGCACCAACAAAAACGCTTTGGCGATTGGGATTTCGGCACGCGCTTGGTCAGCCCGGATTTCGCAGCGCTCGGTCGAGGATATGGTATGGAAGCCTTCACGGTGACCAAAACCGAAGAATTCGCTGGGGCGCTCAAGGCTGCAATGGATTATGACGGCCCGGCGCTAATTCACCTGAAACTCGATTTACGCGACGTCTCGCCCTATTCCGGCAGCGCGCGTTAAGTTTCAATCCGTTTAGTTTCATTCCGGGGGTCGGCGGTTATGACAATTACGTTATTTGAAAATTTCCGAGCGCTTTTTTACGCACCGTTCTATGCTGCTCATGCGTTGGGCGTGTACGAAGACGAAGGATTGGACGTTATCTTGTCCGGCGGTGATTCCCCTGCGGTGACGGCGACCAGCCTTCTCAGCGGGGAAGCCGACGTATCGTGGGGTGGGCCAATGCGTGTCCTCTACACCTATGAAACGGCACCGGATTGCGATTTGATTGCGTTTTGCGAAGTCGTCACGCGCGACCCCTTCTATCTGATTGGGAATCGTCCAAACCCCGGTTTTAAATTCGCCGATTTGACCGATATGCGAATATCAACGGTCAGTGAAGTGCCAACCCCATGGCTATGCCTGCAAGACGATCTTCGGCGCGCGGGCATAGATCCGAACAGTCTGTCGCGGGTCGATAACAACACCATGGCGGAAAGTGAAGCCGCGTTGCGGGCGGGAGACTTCGACGCCATTCAGATCTTCGAGCCGTATGTCTCGCAACTGCTCGAAGACGGTGCCGGGTTCGTTTGGTACGCCGCCGCGAACAGAGGGCCTACGAGCTACACCACCTTTTACACGACGCGCAATGCGCTCACCGAAAAACGAGACGACCTTTTGGCTATGACCCGCGCCATGTACCGTACACAAAAATGGCTGCACGCCCACAACGCACAGGAGTTCGCAGAATTGATCAAATCGTTCTTTCCCAATTTGCCGCTAACGTTACTGGCCGCGGCAATTGATCGGTACAAGACGCTTGGGATTTGGGGTGCAAACCCCCGGCACGCGCAAATTGGGTTTGATCGATTAGATACGGCGCTACGCTCCGGCGGACTTATCAAACGTGGTGCGACCTATGCCCAATGCATTGACACCAGGCTGGCGGATGCGGTCATCACGGAAGACCCGCCCCCAGCATAATTTAAAAGGCTTGATACAGGGAATTAACATGAGTGATGTTCTAAAACGGATGCGGTTGGATGGCCGGGTGGCGGTCGTAACGGGTGCCGGCAGCGGGCTAGGCCGCGCAACCGCACATGCGCTGGCGTCCGCCGGGGCCATTGTCGCCGTCACAGATATCGATAGCCTCGCCGCCACGAACGTCGCCGACGAAATTGCGCGTGAAATTGCCAGTGAAATATCAGGCGATGCGGGCGACAACAGGGCCTCATCCTTCACTATGGACATCACCAATGAGGATCAAGTCGAAAGCGTCATGGCGGGTATCGTAGAGCAGCACGCGAAGATCGACATCCTAATCAACAACGCCGGGGTAGGCGCGCGCACCGCCACCGTCGATTTAACCACGGAAATCTGGAACCGGGTGGTCGATATTAATTTGAACGGACAGTTCATCTGCGCCCGGACAGCGGGTCGCTACATGGTGGGAATGGGGTCCGGCGCGATTGTCAGCGTGGCGTCAATCATGGGTTTGACTGGCGGAGGGAAGCACCCCAACGCCGCCTATCACGCAACCAAAGGCGCCATTGTTAACCTGACGCGCTCGCTGGCTGTTGAATGGGCGCCGCGCGGCGTGCGGGTCAACGCGGTCGCGCCCACTTATGTGATGACGAATTTGACAAAGCGCTTATTGGAAGACGATGAGACAAAAGCCTACATCCTCGCCAATACGCCAATGCATCGTCTGGCTGACCCGGATGAAGTTGCCGCCGCAATTGTGTTTTTAGCCAGCGACGCCGCTAGCATGGTTACAGGGCACACGTTACCTGTGGATGGCGGTTGGATGGCGCGGTAACTGCGTTATTTCGCCGGGCTAACCGCAGCTTTCCTTCGCGCCGTACGTTTATTTGCGAATTACCGCGCACGGTCAAATCGGCGGCGGGATTAGGCTTTCCAAATAGGCAGCCCTGCCCATAGGCGACGCTGATTTCCCTTAAATAGGCCAATTCTTCCCGGATTTCGATCCGTTTGGCGATCGTCGCCATATCCTTTCAATGTAACCAGCACATCAGTATCGCCACGTCGGTGAAATCGCGCTACTATGCCGTTGAAGCGTTGCTCCTAGGCGGCCATTTCCATAAGCTCGAAAACTAAAGTCAAACCTTCCAGCAACGCAAGAGATGCAAATTTTTCACTGACAATTTCCGAACTGTCCAAACCGAACAGGCTCTTCGTAGCGCCGGTTGCGAATGAAATATCACCGCCTGATTTAATTTTCAATAAAGCGTCGGCTGTGAAAATGTAACCTCCATTTAACGCGTGAATTCGCCAATTTATTGAATTCCCCGATAATGTGGATTGGATCACGACTGATGATGGTACGTCCCCGAACACCAACATTTCAAAATTCTATTTGAAAAAATTAATTATTTGTAATCGTATCACACTAACAAGAGCCTTAAAGCGCAGGGAATTGTTTACTACGCAATACTATGGTTATCCTGAAATAATTTCTTTCAAAAGTTGATTCACCATGGCGGGATTGGCCTTACCCTGGCTCGCCTGCATAACTTGCCCCATGAACCATCCGACCAGCTTTTGATTACCCGCGCGATAATCCACCACTTTGTCAGGATTAGCGTCGATCACCGCTTGTACCTGGGCGCGGATGGTGCCGGTATCGGTCACCTGACGCAACCCTTTGTCTTCAACAATGGCCGCCGCACCTTTTCCAGTTTCGAACATATCAGCGAACACATCCTTAGCAATCCGACCCGATATCGTCTGATCGGATATCAAATCAATCAGTTCGCCTAACGCCTCAGCCTTGACGGGCGACTGCGATACGGGCGTCCCTGTTTTGTTAAGCCGTCCAAACAAATCCGATATCACCCAGTTCGCCGCTAGTTTAGCGTCACGGCCATTGGCGACGGTTTCAAAATAATCGACGGTTTCGCGTTCCGCCACCAACACGCTGGCGTCATACGCCGACAACCCAAATTCGGACACAAGACGGGATTTTCGCACATCCGGCAGCTCCGGTAAGCTCGCTTTCATTGCCGCGACAAAATCTTCACTCAAATCCAAAGGCAATAAATCCGGGTCAGGAAAATAACGGTAATCATACGCTTCTTCTTTGGAGCGCATTGAACGTGTTTCCCCTTTATCGGGATCGTAAAGCCGCGTTTCCTGCGGGATCAGACCGCCATCTTCTATGACTTCGATTTGCCGCATAGCTTCATGGTCAATAGCCTGACGCAGGAACCGTAATGAGTTTAAATTTTTAATTTCACATCGGGTGCCGAGTTCATCACCAGGACGACGCACTGAAACATTGGCGTCACAACGCAGCGATCCTTCCTGCATGTTGCCGTCACATGATTCGATATAGCGCAAAATAGACCGAACCTTGGTGACGTAGACGACGGCTTCCTCCGCCGAACGCATATCTGGCTTGGAGACAATCTCCATCAACGTAACGCCGGATCGGTTTAGATCAATATAGGTTTTCGTCGGGTGCTGGTCATGCATCGACTTGCCCGCATCTTGCTCCAGATGCAGGCGTTCAATTTCAACGACTTTGATGTCGCCATTGGGCAAATCGATTTCAATCTTGCCTTCCCCGACCACGGGCAATTCGTATTGCGAAATTTGATAACCTTGTGGCAAATCCGGATAGAAATAATTCTTCCGCGCAAATACGGAATGGTGGTTGATTTTCGAATTTAGCGCCAAGCCGGTCCGCACCGCCTGGCGAACACTTTCTTCATTGAGAACCGGCAACATGCCTGGCATGGCGGCATCAACCAGACTCACCTGACTGTTCGGCTCCGCCCCAAACGCCGTGGCCGCGCCGGAAAATAGTTTGGCGTTGGAAATAACCTGGGCGTGGATTTCCAGTCCAATAACCATTTCCCACTCACCCGTGTTCCCTTTCAACAGGTCCGACATCTTAAGCCTCCCCGGTGATGAATTGCGGACGCGCCGTGAAAGCCGCAGCTTGTTCAATAACGCCAGCGACCCGGAACATTGTTTCTTCGTCGAAGGGCCGCCCGATGATTTGAAGCCCTAATGGCAAGCCGTCCGATGACAACCCCGAAGGCACGGAAATCGCCGGGAGCCCCGCTAACGAAGCAGGCACAGTAAACACGTCGTTCAGATACATGGCGATAGGGTCATCCATTTTTTCACCTTGCGCGAATGCGGCGCTGGGCGCGGTTGGAGTCAACACGGCATCCACAGTTTCCCAGGAATCGTGAAAATCCTGTGCAATGCGAGACCGAACTTTCTGCGCCTTCAGGTAATACGCATCATAATACCCGGCCGACAACACATAGGTGCCAATCAACAGACGCCGCTTAACTTCAGCGCCAAATCCTTCGCTCCGGGTATTTTCGTACATTTCCTGCAATGACTCACCGTCTACTCGAAGACCGTAGCGAACCCCGTCATATCGAGCGAGGTTCGACGACGCTTCGGCCGGCGCGATGATGTAATATGTCGGCAACGCGTATTTCGTGTGTGGCAGACTGATATCAACAATATGAGCGCCCGCATCTTTTAACCATTCGACGCCCTGGTGCCATAACGCTTCAATTTCGCCAGGCATGCCATCGACGACATATTCTTTAGGCACACCAACCCGCAAACCACGAATGTCCCCAGTCAACGACGCTTCGAAATCGGGGACCGGTCGGTCGACGCTAGTCGAATCTTTTGAATCATGGCCCGCCATGGCGCCCAACATGATGCTGGCATCCCGCACCGTGCGCGTTAACGGCCCCGCCTGATCCAATGAGGAGGCGAAGGCGATCACGCCCCAGCGTGAACATCGTCCATAGGTTGGCTTCATACCAACAACGCCGGTAAACGCGCCGGGTTGGCGAATTGAACCACCGGTATCAGTGCCCGTCGCCCCCATCGCCGCGAACGCCGCGACCGCCGCCGCTGACCCGCCAGACGATCCGCCCGGCACGCGCTTGGCGTCATCTCCGTCGGCGCGCCACGGATTGGTGACGGGGCCGTCGTAACTGGACATGTTCGACGATCCCATAGCGAATTCGTCCATGTTGGTTTTGCCCAGCATGACAGCGCCAGCGCGCCATAAATTTTTTGTCACCGTCGATTCATAGGGTGGTGTGAATCCGTCGAGAATATGACTGCACGCCGCCGCCTTAACCCCTTCGGTGCAAAATAAATCCTTGATCGCAATGGGGACGCCTTCCATCGCGCCAACATTACCACTGGCGCGCCGGGCGTCAGAGGCGACCGCCATGTCCCGCGCTTTTTCCGCCGTTTCAGTGACAAACGCGTTCAATGGACGCGACGCTTCCATCGCCACGACATGGGCCTCAGTCAGTTCTACGCCGGTAAAGTCACCCGCTGCCAATCCGTCACGGGCGGCGGCAATCGTCAATTCCGTCAGCTTCATTATTCAATCACCTTTGGAACAACAAAAGAATTCGCCACTTCTTCCGGCGCGTTCGCGAGCACTAAATCAACATACCCGCCATCAGTGACCCGGTCCGCACGCAACGCCGGGACAGTCACCGTCACCGACGTCATGGGCGCGATGCCTTCGGTGTCAACCTCTCTCAATTGTTCGATCCACCCGAGAATATTGTTGAGTTCCCCGGCCATAGTCTCCAATTCCTCGTCCGGCACCTTCAGCCGCGCCAACGAGGCGATCTTTCGAACGGTTTCCTTGTCCAGCGACATCGGCGGTTGCGCTCCTTATATACGTAGTGGTAATGCGGCGCAGAACCTATCATTGGCTAGGAAACCCGGCAAGTACGGTCAGTAAGACAACTCAGCGATTAGGAGACAATATTGCCCCTGTCCGACATCGAAGATCTGAAACCACAATTGCCGCGCGGATTTCGCCTCTGCGGGATCGACCTTGGCGACAAGACGGCCGGGTTGGCCTTGTCTGATTCCAGCCTCATGATCGCCAGTCCGCTGGAAACTCTCAAGCGTAAGAAATTTACCCAAACCGCCACCGAATTCCAAGCCGTATGCGATGCGCACAATGTCGGCGGCGTTGTGATCGGTCTCCCGTTGAACATGGATGGCACGGAAGGGCGTAGATGCCAATCCACGCGTCAATTTATAAAGAATTTGATGGACTTTGGCATCGATCTGCCGATTGTGTTTTGGGACGAACGTTTGTCTACCGTGGCGGTGGAGCGTGTGTTGATTGACGAAGCGGACTTATCCCGCAGCCGTCGCAGTTCCATCGTCGATAAACTAGCCGCAACCTATATTCTTCAAGGTGCGCTCGATCGGCTGCGGCATCTATAATTTTACCTGACTGGCTTGCCGGTGAATTTGACTGTCACGCCGTCCTCGTCGCGCAAATGCACCACATGTGCGCTCGTGCTAGATCCCTTAATCAATGCCAACCGGCGTCCCCAGCGGACGAAACCCATACGCCGCTGACGCTGCGACCGCCGCGTCTACATCATAGGGCAAATGAGCGAAGCCGTTGTCGCACGGTCGGGACTCGACTTTGCCCCGATCCGCTGGCGAAAAATATTCGATTAATTCCACCCGGTGACCGCCAGGACCTTCAACATAAGCGACCATGATATAGGCACCTCGGACCCCGGGGACATTTTGACCAGCATCACGTCTCCCCTTTCCCTGGCCGGGGAAATCGCGGGTGTCGCTGTGGAATATTCCGTTAACCAGAATGCCATGAACGCGATTAGCGAGAATGTGCTTGATCGCTATGTCGCCGAACGGGAAGCCTATGAACAGAATCGCAACTACAAAATTAAAAATGGCTAGATAGAAGGTCCTGTCTTCGAAGACGACAAACCTGCAAAAACAGGGCCAAAGATTAACCCAGCACCAGGCTCCCCCGAATCATTTTTGAATTTGGCCCCTCACCCGGCGTATGACGCACGAGCCTGCACTGTTAGACAGTGTTCAAAATCAATCAGTTACATCGCAGG
>JAPKDL010000072.1 GCA_028822585.1 Alphaproteobacteria bacterium
TTTGGAATAATTGAAGGGCGCTAATAGAGATGCCTGCGCTTCGCCATAGGCGCGGATGATGCAGACATGAGCGCCTACGCCAAGAAATCCGATGCCGAAAAATACAGCCCAGACCACTAAAGATGGTGGAGTCCAGACCAACCAAACCAAGGCGGTGCTCCAGCCAAGCCCACCGGCCGCCGTGTGAAACAATGTCACCAAGGTGTCTTCCGTGGCTGCAAGGTGTCGGGTGGCGATTTGAAACCCTGCAAATAGTAAGGCGCTAATCAAAGGCAGGATCGCCGCCCAATGGGTGAGCCCATCGCCGGGACGGATGATGATAATCGCGCCGATTAAGCCAACCCCAACAGCCGCCCACCGGTGTGGGCCAACATATTCGCCCAAGAGGGGAACCGACAGTGCGGTGATGAATAACGGCGACATAAACATAATAGCCGATGCATCCGCGAGAGGAATGTATTTGTACCCAGCGAATAATGTCCCGATGGTGCCAACCAGTAAACCCGCACGTAAGATCTGAAACCCGCGCCGATTTGTTCTGGTGAGACGCCGCAAAGGAATTCGTTGCGCCCCAGCATACGCTAGCAAGACCAGAAATATCCCTAAAAAGTACCCCCAAACGGTGACCATCGCGTGCTGGTCGACGGATAAAATTTTTGCAACCGTGTCGACCAGCGCCGTAAATCCAGTGGATAAAACTAAAAAGGCGATGCCGAGCTTTGTTCTACCAGGGTTCGATTGGCCAGTTTGCACCAAGGGATTGTTCCTATTGAGGAAGAAATATACGGACCGAATGTTTGCAATAGGCGATCGTTACGAATTACGCGGTCGTTACGAATTACGCAAGGCGTCGTTGTGCATTCACTTGTTGCAAAGTGTAGGATCTGTGGTGAAAAACTGTATGAATTTTGTTTGCCAACGAAATGATTTACAAAGTCGAATTGGAACAGCTGTTTACCCGTGCCGGGCTGTTAGTGGGCTTGGAATCCCGACGCTTAATCCAAACGACTTCCTCGCATCGCGTATGAGATCTGAACTCGCCATTTTGTATCGTGAGCTAAATAACAAACTGCGTGTGTTGCTGGCGAAAATTTTATGGTGTTTTAACAGGCTTAAATTCTCTGTTCATTTTGGCGGCCATGTCTAACATGAGCGCCGTTATAGATATTGGATTTGTGCGAATTGCTGTAAGGCGTAAGGAATGATCGATAAGAGAGTAGCGAATGTGGAAGAGGCGCTGGCGGGTATTACCGACGGCGCGTCAATTATGTTGTGCGGGTTTGGTGGTACTGGAACCCCGTTTGTTTTAACCACGGCGTTGGGGAAAATATCGGCGCGGAACTTGACGCTGGTGTCAAACAGCGTCCGCCATACGGAAGACTGTGCGCCATCTTTGTTTGAAGACAAGCGCGTCGCCAAGGTCATTGTGTCCGCCGCGCGTAGTCGGGGACGGGAACCAACCACGTCTGAACGGCAGTTGGAAGACGGAACCCTTCAACTAGAATTGGTGCCGCAAGGAACATTTGCGGAGAGAATGCGCGCCGCTGGCGCTGGAATTCCAGCTTTTTACACGCCTACGGCTCTGGGCACTAAATTGACCGAAGGTAAGGAAGTTCGGGAGTTTAATGGACGCCAATACGTTCTTGAAACGGCGTTGGGCGCGGATTTTGCGTTTATCGGTGCCGATAGGGCGGACCGTTGGGGCAATGTGTCGTTTCGTGGGACTCAGGAAAATTTTGGCCCCAGCATGGCCATGGGGTCCTGTATCGCCATTATTGAAGCGAAACATGTGACGGATGAACCCATTCCGCCCCGCGAAGTTGATATTCCCGGAATTTTTGTACAACGCGTTCTGCAGGTCCCGACCGAAAGCTAACTTGAAATGCCGCCAGTTGGGCAACTATTAAAGAGGTGAATAAAATGAGTGTTACGCCACTCAACAGAAATCAAATTGCCTGGCGCGCCGCGCAGGATCTTAAAGAAGGGCAATATGTTAATTTAGGACTAGGTATGCCGGTTCTATGCGCCAATTATGCGCCTGCCGACCAGGAAATCATGTTTCATTCCGAAAACGGCATTGTCGGTGTGGGGCCGGTGGCGACGTCGGAACAGGAAGATTCTGATTTCGTCGACGCCGGATCACAGTTCATCACCTTGAACTCTGGCGCCTCGCTGTCGGATTCAACACATGCATTCGCCATGATCCGGGGCGGTCATATCGATGTCACGCTGCTTGGTGGGTTTGAAGTTAATCCGGAAGGCGATTTGGCGAATTGGGACGCTATGGTTCCGAACAAAGGGCCCCTAGTGGGTGGCGCCATGGATTTAGCGTCTGGCGCTAAGTCTGTCAGAGTTGTCATGGCGCATTCCAATAGGGACGGCACGCCCCGCCTTGTCGAAAAGTGCCGATATCCGGAAACGGGTTTTGGCTGTGTCAACCGCGTGTACACCGGTTTAGCGGTTGTTGATATAACGCCGGACGGATTTGTCGCTGTTGAAGTACTCGACGGTTTGTCCCGGGAAGAACTGCAAGCGCAAACTGGCGCGCCATTGTTCTTTGCTGATGATTGCGGAGTTTTGACGACGCCTGACCTCTAGTTGTGGTGTCACTGAAACGGGTGGTTACCATCCGTTTCAGTCAGAGCACTACGAGCGCAGTTGAATTTGGATGTTTAAACCATAGCGTTTCTTTGGAACGGTCCCGGTAAGTTTGCTATGCGGTGTCGGTAACTCCTACACTTTAACCAGCGCTGTGTTTTGTTGCGCCATCTCGATAGAAAAGAAAGCACTCATGTCGTCTTCGGGACATGATCCGGAACCTGGAACACCCGCCCAGGCAAAACCCGGTGGCGGCCAATCAGCGCTTACGTTGGCAATGGCGCGTGTCGCTGCGCCGTACTATTGCCATCCATGGAAGCCAATGCGCGCGAGCTGCGGCCAGCGACTTAACCTGGCCGTCCATTAATTTTTGGGCATCATGAATTCGCGCAGGTCGCGAACATTTGCGACCTGTTCGATATTCCAAACCTGTTCGATCAACCCGGTCGCCTTATTAGCGCCCAGGATATCCGACAGTAAATCAAACGCCTTGTCGGCCACTTCCTGCTGATCCATCGGATTCGCGGGGGTACCGCGCACGGCCATGGTGCGATGGTTTAATGTGCGGCCCGCCGACGTGACGATATCGATAATGGGCTGGCGGCGCGGTAGGTTGCTTTCCGGGGTTAAAGTAATTCGTTTTTTCATCGCTTGAATATCGGCTGCCTCCATACGCGCGTCGTCATGTGCGGTTGCAAAACTAACCGTCCGGTCCAAAACCATGACCGAAGTCAGGTGCTGAAGGTTAATTTCAGCCATATGACGGTTGTCCACCACGTGGCTTTCCTTGTCCGACATGCGGATGATGATTTCAGCTATATCGTCGGGGCCAAGGTCGTGTTCCAATATCAATGCCTGGGTTGAATCCAACACGGCCTGAATGGGCGATCCCACGGTCCATTTCTTGATGTTGGTTTCCATGATTTCATAGCGTTCGCCCAATTTATCTAACAGGTTTTCCGGCTTGGCGTCGTCCGGGGCGTAGGTGAAAAAGAAGTTTCGTTCTCCGGAAAACACATCGTCTACGCCAGTGAACCCGGCTTGGACCATCGTCGCCGCTGCCACTGTGTTGCGCGCGGCCATGCCGCCAAAATCAAAGCCTTTTTCGATATGGTCGGCGTCACGCTGCCAGCAATTAACGCCGGAAGCCTGTTGCGCGGTGTAGGACAGCAACCAGCGTAATTCCTGTTCGCTAAACCCGCTCAACGCGCCCACCGCCGCAGCCGACCCGAACAATGGGGCGAAGGAATGAGTGCTGTGCCCAGCCTCATAGAACCGATCGCCACCCACCGCGCCGGTAAATCGTCCGCCCACGTCGTAGCCGAGAACTACAGCCTTTAAGAGCGCCAGGCCGTTACATCCTTCACGTTCCGCCATTGCCAGGGCGGCGGGGACGACGGCGCACCCCAGGTGGCTACGAGACGCGAAATGTGAATCGTCGGTTTCGTCCGCATGCGCCGTAATGCCGTTGGCTTGGGCCGCGTTGACCGCCGAGACAACGGCGCTGCTGCCCGCGATGAGGGCTTCGGCGGGTCCTGCCTGGGACCGGCCATAGTCAACCGCGACTTTGCCTGCGGGCAAATGCGCACCGGAGATCATCGACGCTAGCGTGTCCAACAAGTGGTGCTTGGCTTTCGCTGCGACAGGGGCGGGGAGGTCGGCGCCCATCGCTTGGGCGATATAGGCGGTAAGGCCTCGCATTACGGGGCTGATAGCGTCAGTGGTCACAAGGTTGATCCTTATCGGGCGAGAGGATGATGCGAGAGAGTGTGGTTAAAAATTGTAATGCGGCGGATACGCACACACAATTATAAGTTACGCGAATTTAGGTGTTTTTATGATCGCCAACTCGATAAGATTCCGGCCAAAGGGACAATCCAAGCGGGAGATGTTAAATGATCAAACGGTTTTCATCATTATTCGCCGGACATGTTGATTTCGAAGATATGGGCGAAGACGCCACCCCGGTTAATGACAGACGGTATTCCAATGAACACCTGATGACGGTATTTTCGAAATCCGAAGCGATGGCTAAATGTATGGACGGGCTGGGCTTCGACACCTTGTGGTTCGCCGAACATCATTTCCAGCATGAAGGCTATGAAGTCATCCCCAACGTCTTGATGTTGAGTCAACATCTGGCGTCGGTGACGAAGAATCTCAAATATGGTTGTGGGTTTAACGTCTCGCCCATGTGGCACCCTCTGCGCATGGCCGAAGATTACGCCATGGCGGACATCTTGACCAAAGGCCGCGTCGTGTTCGGCGTCGCGCGGGGCTACCATACTCGTGAAGTGGAAACCCTGGGCGGACCCATGTTGGACAAGGACGCCAACCGGGAAATTTTCGAAGAACAGGTCGATATTATCTTCAAGGCTTTCAACGAAGAGTCGTTTTCACATGAAGGTAAATATTACACCATCCCCGCAAAAGTCCCGTATCGCGGCTATGATCTGGAAGAACTGACCCTGGTGCCGCGCCCACGCACCCTGCCTGTGGAATGCTGGCAACCGGTGGTCAGCGCTACCGACCGGGGCCTCGACTTCATGGTCAAGCATGGCATCAAAGGTGTGATTGGTGGCGGTGCCGCGCTATTGGCGGAAGGCCCTGTGCAATCCTTCCGGGACGCCCATACCCGCGCTGGTCAGGATGTCGCGATGGGTGAAAATCTCTGTTTCGGCATTTCCTACCATTTGGCGCCAACCCGCGAACAGGCGATTGCGGAAGCGACGCCGTATTATCAGGAGCACGCTAAACTGTTTGGCCCACTCGGATTCCTGGGCCGGTTAAAGCCGGAACAAATCGAAGCGTTGGGCCAGCGCGGCGGTGTGTCCAAATCCGGTATTCCAACCCTGGATGAAGCGTGCAATAGCGCCTCGTGGTATTGCGGCCCAGCCGAAGGTTTCGTGGAGTTCCTCAAAGAGTTAGGCGATAAATTTCCCGGTCTGGACCACGTCAACGTCCAATCCGCCATGGGCACGCCAGAAGCGGTGATGATCGAACAACTGGAATGGTTCGGCAAGGAAGTCATCCCGGCGTTCCGGTAGGCGTGACGCTTTAGATGGCCAGGAATTTATGATCCAGTTATCTTCAGAAGCACTCTAACTGAAACGGAAAACATATAATTCCAAGTCATCTGACCGAGACTAAATAAACATTTAGCCTACAACTTTATGGGGCGCGACAGCACGTCAGCGATTTGTTCGACGAGGTCGCTGATGACCCCGATGCTCATCGCGCCAAGGTCGCCGTTGCGCGACCCTCTGGCGCCAATCGAAAATGAATGGAATCGTTTTCCCGTCGCCATATCCACCAGGTCGATCTGAGCTGTTACATCGATATGGTTCGCCCTGCGTTTGATGTCGAGCAGACGTAAATCGAGAAGCAGGACGCCGGTGGGCTTGCCTGTTGGCGGGATTTCAAGAACGCGGCCGAAGGTATTGCGTTGCGTTAGGGCGACGCGGAGATCGGACAATACCTGCCGTCGTTCCAGCAGGGTCAAGCTGGAATCGTAATGTAGTGTTGTGGCGACGGCGCTAAAACGATGGTAGTCGGGCGCATCCGACGGGCGCATACACGCGGCGGCAACGGTCAGTAGTAGACCTAAGCCCAAAGCCCTGATGATCATATTGAGCGTCCGTTATAAACGCGCCTTTGCAGCGGTGACAATCGCCTCTGCGGTGATGCCGAAATGCTTGTACAAATCTGTCGCTGGCGCCGAAGCACCAAACCCGGGCATCCCTACAAATTCACCATTTGACCCCAGATACCGGTCCCAGCCCATGGACACGGCGGCTTCGACGGCGATGCGTACGGTGTCGGTGCCCAGAACCTGAGTGCGATAGGCCTCGTCCTGCGCATCGAACAATTCCTGGCACGGCAGGGAGATAACCGCAGCGCCCACGCCGCCTTTTTGTAATTTATCACGGGCGTCGAGCGCAATTTCGACCTCCGATCCAGTCGCCAGTATTGTGACTTGTCGTGCGCCGTCGGATTCCTGTAGGACGTAACCGCCACGTTCACATAAATTCTCGTCGCGATGTTCCGTCCGCACCGTTGGGACGCCTTGACGGGTCAGGGCGATGACGCTGGGCGTTGACGCCGTCTTCATGGCGATGGCCCAGCATTCCGCTGTTTCGACGACATCGGCGGGTCGGAAGACATTTAAATTTGGAATTGCTCGCAGTCCGGCAAGTTGTTCGACCGGTTGGTGTGTCGGGCCATCTTCGCCCAAGCCGATGGAATCATGCGTCATGACATAAACGACACGTTGTTTCATCAAGGCAGACAGCCGAATCGACGGTTTGCAGTAATCAGTGAAGATCAGAAACGTTCCGCCGTAAGGGATAAAACCGCCATGCAAGGCGATGCCGTTCATCGTCGCGGCCATAGCGTGTTCCCGGACGCCGTAATAAATGTAACCGCCGGAATAATCATCGCGGGACAGCGCGTGCATTCCGTCGGCGAGCGTCAAATTCGATCCGGTCAAATCCGCTGATCCGCCTGCGAGGTTCGGGATCGCGTCGTTCAACACATCGAGAGTTTTTTGCGAAGCTTGGCGCGTGGCTAGTTTGGGTTGGTCCAGCGCCATCGCTTTCTTGAAGTCGATGATCGCGGCTTCCCAATTTGCGGGCAGCGCGCCGTCCGCTGCGGATTTGAATGCGGCTTGGCGCTCGGCTGGCGTCGCGTCAAATGTTTCGCGCCATGAATCGTAATTGGCACCGCCGCGTGCGCCTGCGCTGCGCCAGGCGGCCAGGATGTCGTCAGGAATTTCAAACGGCGCGTGGGGCCAGTTCAGTGCTTCCCGCGTGGCGGCGACTTCGTCATCGCCCAGTGCGGCACCATGGGTGCTGGCGGTGCCCTGTTTGTTGGGGGCACCATAGCCAATAATCGTCCGGCACGCGATCAAGGTCGGGCGGTCGGAATCCTTGGCGGCGAATAGCGCTGCGTCGACCGCATCCCTATCATGCCCGTCGATGGCGAGCGTATTCCAGCCATAGGCAGCGAAACGGGCGCACTGATCATCCTGTACCGTCAGGTCGGTTGGGCCATCGATGCTGATGCTGTTGTCGTCGAACAGTACGATTAACTTGTTAAGTTTCAAGTTGCCAGCAAGGGAGGCGGCCTCATGGCTTACGCCTTCCATAAGGCAACCGTCACCCGCAATTACATAAGTAAAGTGATTAACAAGGTCGTCGCCATACCGCGCCGCCATCATCCGTTCCGCCAGCGCCATGCCGACGGCGTTGCCAATGCCCTGACCAAGCGGTCCCGTCGTCGTTTCGATACCCGCGGCGTGTCCATATTCAGGATGTCCGGCGGTGCGGCTGCCAAGTTTCCGGAAATTCTTAATTTCGTCAATATTTATGTCCGGGTACCCGGAGAGATAAAGTAGAGAATACAAAAGCATGGACCCGTGCCCGGCGGACAAAATGAAGCGGTCCCGGTCAACCCAGTTCGGGTTGGATGGATCAAATTTAAGGTGGTGCGCAAACAAGACCGTCGCGACATCGGCCATGCCCATGGGCATGCCGGGGTGTCCGGAATTGGCGGCTTGCACCGCATCCATGGATAGGGCGCGGATAGCGTTGGCCATTTGGGCGTGGTTCACCGTGCCGGCGGTTGTGTTTTCGTCAGAAGGCATCTGGGGCACTCTCGTTTATAAAAGGGCGATCATGAGCGGGTACTTCTAGCCGTCGGGAGATCCAACCGAATGCGGAAGGTTATTCTCAATAGATAAGTCCGCGCGAACATGCCGAGATGGGCTGGTTGCGTCAATGGATTAAACGGAAAAATTACCTGAAAACGATTGAATTCTGCGCGGGGTGACATCTTACCTCTCAAAATGACTGGCGCGTGTGTTGACGCGATGAAATGCGCCTCGTATCTTGCCGAGACACAGCGCTGATATGAGCTATCAGTGACACGAATTTTTTTAACATGGATTGCGGTATGTCGCGCCTTGATGACGCCCAGAAACGATTGGAAACCGCTTTGACGCGGCTTGAAACCGTTGCCGGGGGGCACTTGACCTCGGTTGAAAAGTCAACGCTGGGTACGGTTCGGGCCGAAAACGAGACGCTTCGCAACGCGAATGAAGTTGTAGCGCAACGTCTTGACGATACAATTGAGCGGCTGCGCCGCCTTGTTGACGAATAGTCGCACATCAAATGTCGGAAATATCCCTAACGATTAATGGTCGAAATTACACCGTAGCTTGCGAAGATGGTCAGGAAGAACATCTTGGCACGCTAGCGGAATATGTAAAAACACAGGTTGAGGATTTAGCTGGATCGGTTGGGCAAATAGGAGATGCGCGTTTGATGTTAATGGTTGCGCTGCTCATATCCGACGAATTATCAGACGCTTACTCTGAAACGGCGACGCTGCGCGGCGATATTGAACAAAAAGGTGAGCTGTCGTCTGCGACGCCTGCGTCCTCGGCGCTTGTCACGGATCGATTGGCGTTGGGCTTAGAAGAAATGGCCGACCGGATTGAATCCCTTGCAGAGCGCCTCAAAGCGACTTAAATAAGAGGTGGGCGGTTTGCTGTTCGGCGCGTCAGGTCCTCATTTCCCGGGGGCTACAAGCTTTATGCTCAAGGGAGCTGTCCCTGTCGAGATCCTGGTCTCGTTACACGGTGCCCACCTGGATTACCAGGTCCTTGAGGATTGACATGACCAACGGTCGATATGGCACCGCCCACTTGAATTTTAAGAAGTTCTGGAATTTAAGGAAGTCCCGGATTTGAACAGGGGCAATTTATTACTAGCCGAGATTAAAGCACGGATGCGCGACTCGGCGCGGCGTAAGCGCAATGATGCTGCAAAAAACGGCCAAATAGGCGCGGCGCTGGCGGCAAACATTGAAGCGGCTATATCCATTCCAATAACGGCGATCATGTCGGGGTTCTGGCCCATAGGGTCCGAAGCAGATATTATGCCAACGTTGGCCAAATACGACTCTTTGGGTTGCGCCCTTACATTGCCTATCGTTGTCGGGCGAAATACGGCGTTGGTGTTTCGCCGGTGGCGCGATGGTGACGACATGGATAAGGGGCCGTTTGGAGTTGCCGAACCGAAATCGACAGCGGAAGAACTTCGCCCCGATGTCTTGCTTGTTCCCTTGCTAGCGTTTGATCGCGCAGGGTATCGACTAGGATATGGTGGTGGATATTATGACCGAACCTTGCGCGGGTTGCGGGCGCTAAAGCCGATTGTCGCAATTGGCGTTGGCTTTGCTGCTCAGGAAATGCCGAAAACGCCCCGTGGGCTCGATGATGAACCCGTCGATTGGATCGTGACCGAAAATGAAGCGTTTAAAATTATAACGGATTAAGTGGGGCATTGGACGGCGTGAAAGTACTTTTTTGTGGTGATATTGTGGGCCGGGCCGGACGTGATGTCGTGGTGAATGAATTGCCGGCGCTGAAGCGGAATTTGAAGGTCGATTTTGTTGTCGCCAACGCCGAAAATGCGGCCCATGGTTTTGGCATGACCGAGAAAATCTGTAATGAGCTGTTTGAGGCTGGCGTCGATGTCATCACGGGTGGCAACCACACCTGGGACAAGGCTGAAATCATTCCGGTTATGGAACGCGACAAGCGGATATTGCGCCCCATGAATTTCCCCGCCGGAACGCCGGGACGTGGCGTCGGCGCGTTCACGGATGGTCGGGGCCGCCGGATACTGGTTGTGAATATCATGGCACGCCTTTTCATGGAGCTGCTCGACGATCCGTTTCAAGCTATACAGGATGCGTTGCCGTTGGGCGCGCCAAAACATGGAGGTTACGAAGCGGTTCTCATTGACTTGCATGGCGAGGCGACAAGCGAAAAGATGGCGTTTGGTCATATGGTCGATGGTCGCGCCACCTTGGTCGTTGGTACGCATACGCATGTGCCGACAGCTGATACGATGATCCTTGAAGGCGGCACTGCGTATCAAACCGATGCGGGCATGTGCGGGGATTATGATTCGGTGATAGGGATGACGAAGGCGGTGTCGATTAACAATTTTCTGCGGAAAATGCCACGTCAACGTATGAGCCCGGCAGAGGGCGACGCGACGCTTTGTGGCGTGTTGGTTGAAAGCGACGACCGCACTGGATTGGCGCTAAATGTAGCGCCTGTGCGGGTTGGGGGCCGGTTATCCCAAACGGAATTCAGCGCCTCATAATTATTAGTAATCGATAATTTTATGGATCGCCAGCTCGAGGCTTTGCGAGATCGCCTAGCCGATTTCGCTGCCGTCGCCGGTTGCGGCTTCCATGATCACCATGCGCATGGCGTTCAGATGGGCGTTGATGAGTTTTACCGCCTTGACGTCGCATGAGTCTAACTCATCGGTGAATGCAGACAGAGAGGTGGCTATATCCGTGATCAAGTCATAGCCAAATGTACCGCCTTGCCCGCGACTTCTTTTTGAAGGTGTTTGCGTATGCTTCCGCGTATTTTTTCATAACGAAATCAGTATTTTTTATCATGCGCTCAGACATGGGGCCGTCACTGCTAACGCTTGTCGCAATCGCATGGGGCGGATTGATGACAAAATATTTCCCGTCGATTTTTCGGCCGTTTACAATCCTTGGCCTGCTTCCATCGTTATATTTTGCCTTAATTAAACAAGATAACCATCTAATTTAAAATATTAAATATGATATAATCGCGTCGGTTCGTTAAATTGACCTTATTTAGTAGATGCGTCGCCGCGACGTTCGATACCCATGAATTCCCTAATTGTCCAACGCCAGTCGGGTCCAAAATAGTCCGATGTTCGGACAAATGGACGGGGTGTTTTGATTAATGTCGAAATCCAAAAATGGCTGAACGGTTTATATTTTGTGTAAGATCAGTTAGCGCTTCAATTCAATAAACCTCATCCCAAAATGACGATTGGTCAAAATGTTGCCATATTGTATGGATAGATTTATCTAGGTGGTCGTGTGCGCACCTACAATATCTGGTATAGTGATTCGAATTTGGCCCAGCTTGTTGGGCTTTGTGGTATGATTTAACGAGTGTGAAAGATAAAGAGGACGCATGGCGGGGCATTCAAAATTCAAGAACATCATGTACCGGAAGGGCGCACAGGATAAAAAGCGCGCCGGTTTGTTCGGTAAATTGGGGCGGGAAATTACGGTAGCTTCGAAAGCGGGCGGACCCGACCCCGACATGAACCCGCGGCTTCGCACGGCTATATTAACGGCGAAGAAAAACAGTATGCCCAACGATAATATTGATCGAGCGGTTAAAAAAGGCGCTGGCGGCGCAGATGGCGAAGATTTTGAAGAAATCCGCTATGAAGGCTACGGCCCAGGCGGTATCGCGATTATCGTCGAGACACTAACCGACAACCGTAATCGAACGGCGTCTGAAGTACGGTCCGCGTTTAATAAACATGGTGGCAATTTGGCAGAAACCGGTTCAGTCAGCTTCATGTTTGATCATATTGGTGAGATAATTTATCCCGCCGCTGTAGCGGATGCGGATGCGGTCTTCGAAGTCGCGTTGGAAGCTGGTGCGGAAGATGTAGCGTCCAGTGAGGATGAGCATGCAATTTCATGTGGGACCAGTGATCTGCACGCGGTGAGTGCGGCGTTGGAGGCGGGGTTGGGCGCACCGGAATCTGCCAAGTTGGTGTGGCGACCGCAGAACATTATCGAGGTCGATGAGAGCGCCGCGACCACGCTGTTGAAACTTATCGAATCATTGGACGAAAGCGACGATGTGCAGACGATTTCGGCGAATTACGATATTTCGGACGACGTTCTCGAACGTCTGACGGTCTGACGGGGCGATTTTTTCATGCGGCTGCTAGGGCTTGACCCAGGATTGCGTAACACCGGTTGGGGAATCGTTGATGCGGTCGACAACCGATTGTCATATGTGGCGGACGGTACGGTTCGACCCAAGGTGAAGCAAAGTCTCGCCTATCGCCTGCGAGACCTGCATGAAGGCTTGGCGGAAGTGCTGGCGCTTTACGGACCCGATGAAGCGGCGGTCGAGGAAACTTTTGTCAACAAAAACCCGGAATCCACGTTGAAGCTAGGCGAAGCGCGCGGCGTTGTCGTCTTGGCCCCGGCGCTTGCCGGGTTAGTGGTGGCGGAATATTCAGCCAATCGGGTCAAAAAGTCGGTTGTCGGTGCCGGGCACGCAACCAAACAGCAAGTGCAAATGATGGTGAGCCGTTTGTTACCGGGATGTGAATTTTCTAGCGCGGATTCCGCCGATGCACTGGCGGTCGCCATTTGTCACGCGCATTTTGCAGAAACCAACAGGCGACTCGCCAGAGTGGCGTCAACATGATCGCGCGGTTGCGGGGACGGGTGGACCGGGCTAGTGAAGGTCAAGTTATTATCGATGTCGGCGGCGTCGGATATCTGGTGTTTTGCTCCGGACGAACCTTGGCGCAATTGCCGAGCGTTGGCGAAGCCACGGTTTTGGAAATTGAAACCCATATACGCGAAGATCACATCCATCTCTATGGCTTCGTGGAAATGGCGGAATGCGAATGGTTCCGGACTCTGACCAAAGTTCAAGGCGTCGGCGCCAAGGTTGCGTTGGCGATTTTGACGGTGTTGGAGCCGGACCAATTGCTGCAAGCGGTCGCCGTCCAAGATAAGGTGCCGTTCACTCGCGCCAGTGGTGTTGGCCCGAAAGTGGCTGCTCGGATCGTCGCTGAATTGAAGGACAAAGTCGGGGCCATGTCTTTGGGACCGATTGCGTCGGTGAAACACTCGAAGGAGTCGGGCGCAGAGGCTGGTGCGGGGCTTGGAGAAGACGCCGTGTCGGCGTTGGTGAATTTGGGGTATTCGCGTTCCGACGCATTTACCGCCATTGCGCAAGCGGGCTTGTCGATGGGCGAGGATGTGCAATTGGACGATTTGATTAAAGCCGGGCTCAAGGCGTTGGCGTCGTGAGTGACTTCGGACTTCCCAGCGGAGACTCCATCGATGAAGATCGCCTTGTCGCGCCTGCGTTTGGTGATGGCGACATGCCCGAGGTGGTACTACGACCGCAACGTTTGAGTGAATTTGTCGGGCAGGAATCGTTGCGTGAAAATTTGAGCGTCTTCATCGAAGCCGCCCGAAGCCGCGGGGAAGCGTTAGACCACACGATATTTTTCGGACCACCCGGGTTGGGCAAGACGACGCTAGCGCAGATCGTAGCGCGTGAAATGTCGGTTGGGTTCCGCGCGACGTCGGGGCCGGTGCTGGCGAAAGCCGGTGATCTGGCGGCAATCCTGACCAACCTACAGCCCCTTGATGTGTTGTTCATAGATGAAATTCACCGGTTGAACCCCGCGGTGGAAGAGATCCTCTATCCGGCGATGGAAGATTTTCAACTTGATTTGATAATTGGGGAGGGTCCCGCGGCGCGGTCTATCCGCATCGACTTACCGCCGTTCACGTTGGTGGCCGCGACAACTCGTACAGGATTGATCACTACGCCGCTGCGGGAACGTTTCGGTATTCCGCTGCGGCTGAATTTTTACACGGTCGAGGAATTGCAGAGCGTCGTCGAACGTGGCGCCAAGGTTTTGGATGTGACGTTACAGCCGGAGGGCGCCATCGAGATCGCACGCCGCAGTCGGGGCACGCCACGTGTCGCCGGGCGGTTGCTGCGGCGGGTGCGAGATTTTGCAGCCGTGGCCGGACATGTGGTGATTGATGCAAAAGTCGCTGATGAATCGCTGCGCCGCCTTGATGTGGACCAAGAAGGATTTGACGCCATGGACCGGCGGTTCCTTCGCTGCATCGCGGAAATGTATGGTGGCGGACCGGTCGGCGCTGAAACCTTGGCGGTTGCGTTGGCGGAAGAACGCGATGCAATTGAAGAGGTGATCGAGCCGTTTTTAATTCAATGCGGTATGGTGCAGCGGACGCCGCGTGGCCGGATGTTGACGGCGAATGGATGGCGCTACCTGGATTTGCCCGCACCCAGTAGCACAACGCAGCTTGATTTGTTGCGTGATAGTGAAAAGGCGCGGGACGACGCTGGGGACGAGAATGACTGACGGCGCGTCAGAACATCGATTCCCTGTGCGGGTGTATTACGAAGACACGGACGCTGGCGGCATCGTCTATTACGCCAATTACCTGAAATTTGCGGAACGGGCTAGGACTGAGTTTTTGCGGTCTCTCGGCAGTGAACATCATGCGATGAAGGAACAGCATGGCGTTGAATTCGTCGTGCGTTCAATGGAAGTAGATTACATTCGACCGGCTCGCCTGGATGATGAATTAACGGTTTGTTCTAGCCTGACCATGCTGGGTGGCGCCTCGATGACCGCGCGTCAGATCGTCAAGCGTGACGACGAAGACCTGGTCAATATGTCCGTGCAGTTAGCGTGCGTCGGCGCTGGCGGCAAACCGGTGCGAATGCCAGGGGCGCTTCGGACAGCGCTGAAACCTTTTCAACACGATCAATAACGAGGGCGTATATGCAACAAAGCATCATAGAGGCGTCCGCGCTCGCGGGGTCGACGGACGGAGTTGAAATGACAATCTGGGGGTTGTTCATTCAAGCAACCTGGATTGTGAAAGTCGTCATGATCCTGTTGATCGGGGCGTCTGTTTGGTCTTGGGCGATTATTTTTGAAAAAATCTGGCGGTTGCGCAAACTTGACGCCAGCGCGTCCCGGTTTGAAGATGTATTCTGGTCAGGTGGGTCGCTGGACGAATTGTATGACCGCATTGGGTCGAACCCGTCCGACCCGATGTCGGCGGTGTTTACCGCCGCGATGCGTGAATGGCGCCGGTCCATCGATTTGGGACTGGGACAAAGCATCTCGTCCCTGGGAAATATGCAGCAACGCATCGACCGGGTCATGCAGGTTAGTCTTGGCCGGGAAATGGCCCAGTTGGAACGCTATATGACCTTTCTGGCATCGGTCGGGTCCACCGCGCCGTTCGTGGGGCTGTTCGGGACGGTCTATGGGATCATGAATAGCTTTCAATCCATCGCAATGACGAAGCAAACCAGTCTGGCCGTTGTTGCGCCGGGTATCGCGGAAGCCTTGTTCGCCACCGCCCTGGGGTTGGTCGCGGCGATCCCGGCGGTCATTGCGTACAATAAAATTTCCACCGACCTAGGCCGCTACGCCAATCGACTTGAATCCTTTGCAGGCGAATTCAGCGCCATCTTGTCCCGCCAATTCGAGGAGGCGTAGTCGTGAGCGCCTCACCCTTTGGGAATGGATATTCAAATGGCAGCGGGCGTTATAAATATTCTCGAATGTCGGAAATCAATGTCACGCCGTTTGTGGATGTCATGCTGGTGTTGTTGATAGTGTTCATGGTGACGGCGCCGTTGATGACTGTCGGCGTGCCTGTCGATTTACCTAAGACTAAAGCGGCGACGATTACGGATACCGAGGAACCGCTGGTGATCTCGGTGGATGCGGAAGGCGTTATTTATGTTCAGGACACGCCCGTGCCGTTGGAAAAACTGGCGGCGCGATTGGTAGCTATTACAGGATTGAATCCCGAAATTCGAATATTCGTGCGCGGAGATAAATCCATCGATTACGGAACGGTTATGACGGTGATGGGCCGCGTCAATGCGGCGGGGTTTAAGAAAGTGTCGTTGCTGGCGAAACTGCCCGATCAGGGCCGGATGGCGAAATAGGCCGAAATAGGCGTCGAATGAAAATTACATCGGGACTCTCTGCATTTCTTCATGTCGCGATTATTCTAATCGTATGGCTGGGGGTTCCGTCTGCGCGCCCAATGCTGGCGCCTGTCGCGTCGATTGAGGTGGAAATCGTTTCCGACGTCATCGCCGAGCAACTGCCGCCGAAACCAGCGCCGCCAAAATTGGCAAAAAAGTTGCCTCCACCACCTCCGCCGCCAGAAGTTGTGAAAGCGCTAGAACCTGTAATTGAGTCGGTGAAGGAAGATAAGGCGATTGCGATTCCTGATGTGAAGGCGCTTGAACCGAAGCCCAAACCGAAAC
>JAPKDL010000073.1 GCA_028822585.1 Alphaproteobacteria bacterium
GGTGTGACAGATGATGAAGACCGTCGCCCTTGATGATTTACGCGCCCGCATCGCGGTCATCGAAGGTGGGCGGAATATCGCGATCCGTACGGTTCCGCTCGGCGCGCCGTTGATCGACGCTGTGTTGCCAGGCGGCGGATTGATGGGGGCGGCGGTCCATGAAATTGCCGGCAGCGCCGCCAGTGGATTCGCAGCAATGGTGCTGGGACGTCTGAAAGGTCCGGTGCTGTGGTGCGTCGATTTATATGCCCGCAGCCATCTGTATGGGCCGGGTCTCGCCGCGTTTGGAATCCGCCCCGACCAGTTGATCATCGTGCGCTGCGCCAACCGGGCGGACATGCTTTGGGCGATGGAAGAAGGTTTGCGGACGCCTGCGCTGGCTGGAATTGTTTGTGAGCCGGGCGGGGCGGTGGATTTGACCGCCAGCCGTCGTCTGCAATTGGCGGCGGAAATTGGCGGTGGAGTGGGCTTGTTGTTGAACCGCGGGAGTTTAAAAAAAGCTGGTCAATTGGCACCCAACGCACTCGCCAGTCGTTGGCGGGTCGATAACGCACCAATAGTTGATGAGGCCGGGGCGTGTGGGCGTTCGAGATGGCGCGTTGAGTTGGAACGATGTCGGGGCGCCGAGGCGGTGGGAGAGTGGGTGGTGAGGTGGCATGAGCCAGATGGGCGCGAACAAGAGAAGTACGGAAAAACGGGTCGTCTCTGTGTGGATGACGCGCCTGTCGACTGATCGTTTGCGCCGCGACTGGCAAGCTAAGTCCGGTGGCGCGAAATCAGGTGTGCCAGACCGACCTTTGGTGACGACGCTCGACATGGAGGGCCGGTGTCTCATCGCAGCGGTAAGCGGTGGTGCGGCGGCGGAAGGGCTTTCACCGGGTATGACCTTGGCGGACGCCAGGGCGATTTTTCCAACGCTCGACGCCAGATCAGGTGACCCGGCGGCGGATGCGGCGTTGCTGCGGCAATTGGCGATGTGGGGGACTCGGTATTCGCCCTGGGTCGCGATGGAGGGACGGGACGGCCTGTTCCTCGACATAACAGGGTGTGCGCATTTGTTTGGTGGCGAAGGTGCGCTGCTGGATGATTTAACGGCGCGGCTGCGGAAGGCTGGGTTTGCGATGCGGGCGGGGCTGGCCGATACGCCGGGGGCGGCTTGGGCTTTGGCGCGGTACGGGGGCTCTCATTCTGGAGACTCTGGGATGATTGCGCCGCCGGGCGGGGTACGTGCAGCGCTGGCCGGATTGCCACCTGCTGCCCTACGTCTGGGACCGGCGACAGCGGGTGGATTGGTGCGTCTGGGACTGACCCGGATCGACGCGGTCGCCGCTTTGCCGCGCGCGTCCCTGGCCGCCCGGTTTGGATTCGAATTGAGTCGTCGTCTCGACCAGGCGTATGGCGCGGTGCCGGAACCCATATCGCCCTTGGGTCCGGTAGCGCCGTATCGTGCGCGTCTGGCCTTTGCCGAACCGATTAGCCTGATTGACGATATTGCGCATGGGTTGCGGTGCCTGCTGGATGAACTCTGCGCGCGGCTGGAACAGGATAGTCACGGCTGCCGGCGGCTTGATCTCAGCGCGCACCGGGTCGATGGCATGGTTCAAACCGTATCGGTGGGCGCGGCGCACGCGGTGCGGAACGCCGCCCGGCTGGCGCGGCTCTTCGACGAACGACTGGGGGAATTCGACCCTGGCTTTGGCATTGAAATTATGATCCTCAGCGCGCCGACCGTTGAACCGCTGACGCCCGTGCAAGGGGATGAAATGTTTGGCGTCCCCTCCACAAGCACGCTGGGAAAAGCGCAGGAAGAGGCGGCGTTGGCGCCGCTGATGGACCGGCTTGGCAATCGTTTGGGGTTCAGTCAGGTGGTCCGGCTCGTTCCGTTTGAAAGCCATGCGCCGGAACGCGTCGCGCGACATGCGCCCGCGCTTGACGCCAAAGGAACGGGGGAGTCTTGCGCCTGGCCGGAAACGCCGCTGCGTCCCTTGCGGTTGTTCCAGCGGCCGGAGCGGATCGAGGCGCTAGGCCCATCTTATGATCGGTGTGATAAGGATGGTCCGCCGGGGTGTTTTGTGTGGCGGCGGATTGAATATCGCGTGTGCGACGCCATTGGCCCGGAACGCATTGCGCCGGAATGGTGGCGCGGTGGGGCGTCTAAACGCAGCCGGGATTACTGGCGTGTGGAGGACGAAAAGGGGCGTCAGTTCTGGATTTACCGAAACGGGCTTCCGCCTCAAAATTTATCTGGGCCAAAGCGACGTCCTGATTGGTTTTTGCATGGCCTGTTTGCATGAAGGTGATGGGAGGATGGAGAGCGCTGCCTATATAGAGCTTCAGGTCACCACAAATTTCAGCTTCCTGCGCGGCGCATCTCATGCGGATGAATTGATGGGGCGGGCGGCGGCGCTGGGCTATCCGGCCCTGGGCGTGACCGACCGGAACAGCCTGGCGGGTGTGGTGCGCGCGCATGTCGCGGCGAAATCGGCGGGCCTTCGGGTGCTGGTCGGCGCGCGGTTGGATGTGCGCGATGGAATGAGTGTGCTGGCCTATCCCACGGACCGTGCGGCGTATGGCCGGTTGTCGCGCCTAATCACCCTGGGGCGGCGCCGCGCGCCAAAGGGCGCGTGCGAATTATATGGCGCCGATGTGCTGGAATACGGCGCCGGGATGATTTTTATCGCTCTGCCGCCCTTGGATGTTCGGGATCTGCGTAGCGACCAGATCGGCGCGTTGCGTGCGGCATTTCCGGGTCACGTGTATCTGGCGGGGCATAATCTGTACCGGGGCGACGACTGCCAGCGCCTGGCGATGCTGGCCCGCAGGTCGGTGGAGATGGGCGCGCCTCTGGTTGCGGTCAATGATGTGCGCATGCACACAAGGCGGCGCAAACCGTTGCTGGATGTGCTGACCTGTATCCGGGAAAAATGCACGATTGATTCGGCGGGGTGGCTATTATCGGCCAACGCCGAGCGGCATTTGAAACCAGCGGCGGCGATGGCGCATCTGTTTCGCGGGCATGAAGACGCCGTGGCGCGAACGGTGGAGATCGCCGGGCGCTGCCGGTTCTCTCTTGATGAACTGCGCTACGAATACCCCGACGAAGTTTCGCCAAAGGGCCGCACGCCGCAGGATGAATTGATCCGCTTGACCTGGGACGGCGTGCGTGTGCGCTATCCTGGTGGCCCGACGGCGGCGGTGCGCGCCCAGCTTGAGCATGAATTGTCGTTGATCGGGCAACTGGCGTATGCGCCGTATTTCCTGACCGTCTACGACCTTGTCCGGTTTGCGCGCGAACGCGGCATTTTGTGTCAGGGGCGCGGGTCGGCGGCGAATTCCGCAGTGTGTTATTGCCTGGGTGTGACGGCGGTTGATCCGTCCCGGCTTGATTTGTTGTTCGAACGATTCGTGTCTGCCGAACGCGATGAGCCGCCGGATATCGACGTGGATTTCGAACATGAACGTCGCGAGGAGGTGATCCAGTATATCTACGAAAAATACGGACGTGACCGCGCCGGGCTGGCCGCCACGGTGATCAGTTATCGCGCCCGCAGCGCCATCCGCGACGTCGGCAAGGCGATGGGGCTGTCGCAGGACACGGTCGGCGTTCTCGTGGGTCAAATCCGGGGGCGGTCCGGCAGCGGCCCCGGTGACGGCGTCGATGAAGATCGGATTCGCGAAGTTGGTCTTGATCCGACCGACAGGCGCCTGCGCATGACTGTGGCGCTCACCGAACAATTGATCGGCTTTCCCCGGCACCTGTCTCAGCATGTCGGCGGATTCGTGATGACCCGGGGGCGGCTGGATGAACTGTCCCCGATTGAAAACGCGGCCATGGTGGACCGCACCGTGATCGAATGGGACAAGAATGACCTTGATGCTCTGGGCATTTTGAAAGTCGATGTGTTGGCGCTGGGCATGTTGACCTGCATCCACAAGGGCTTTGATTTGATCCGCGCCCATTACGGCGAAAGCTTTGATCTGGCGAGCGTCCCAGCGGAAGAATCGGTGGTCTATGACATGTTGTGCCAAGCGGATTCCATCGGTGTGTTTCAGGTCGAAAGCCGCGCGCAGATGGCGTTTCTGCCGCGTATGAAACCACGAAATTTCTACGACCTGGTGATCGAGGTGGCGATCATCCGGCCCGGCCCGATTCAAGGCGGCATGGTTCACCCCTATCTACGCCGCCGCAATGGTGAGGAGAAAGTAACCTACCCGTCGGCGGCGTTGCGCCAAGTGTTGGAGAAAACTCTAGGCGTGCCGCTGTTTCAGGAACAGGCGATGCGCATCGCCATTGTCGCGGGGGGATTCACTCCGTCGGAAGCGGATCAATTGCGCCGCGCCATGGCGACGTTCCGGCGCATGGGGACGATCCATACCTTCAGGGAAAAGATGATCCGTGGCATGGTCGAGCGCGGCTACGACGAAGATTTTGCCGAACGTTGTTTCCAGCAGATCGAAGGATTCGGCGAATACGGGTTTCCGGAAAGCCATGCGGCAAGCTTTGCTCTGCTGGTGTATGTGTCGGCCTGGATGAAGTGCCGTTACCCCGCCGTGTTCGCCTGCGCGTTATTGAACAGCCAGCCCATGGGGTTTTACGCCCCGGCGCAGATTGTCCGGGACGCGCGCGACCACGGTGTTGAAGTTCGCCCGCCTGACGTAAATTATTCCGGCTGGGATTGCGCTCTGGAATTGCCGGTCGAACCGGGTGAGGAGGTCGCGCTGCGCCTGGGGTTGCGGCAGATCAAAGGGTTCAGCGCGGCAGATGGCGAGTGGCTGGTGGCGGCGCGCGGCAACGGCTATGCCGATGTGGACGCGATCTGGCGGCGCGCCGGGTTGGGTGGCGGCGCACTGGAATGCTTGGCGCATGCGGATGCGCTTGCGTCAATCATCGGGGCGAGACGCGAGGCGTTATGGGCGACGAAGCTCTACGCCACACAGGGTCGCAAGGGTCGAACATTACGGCGCGCCGCCGCGCCGCTGCCGTTGTTCGAAGCCGCCGCCGTGGCGGAATGGGGGGAAGAGGCACCGGTCACGCTGCCGCCGATGCCGCTGGGCGCGGAAGTCGTGGCTGATTACACCGCCCTGCGGCTGTCCTTGAAGGCGCACCCGCTCGACTTGTTGCGGGCGTCGCTGCGCGAGACTACCCCGCATGACCGCCTGATCACAACGAAGGACAACTGCCGCATCGTCATCGCCGGGCTGGTGCTGGCTCGCCAACGGCCCGGCACCGCCAAGGGCGTTATCTTCATGACCTTGGAGGATGAAACGGGGACCGCCAATGTGATCGTCTGGCCCAAGATATTCGAACAATACCGTCGCGCCGTGCTGACCGGGCGGTTGTTGAAAGTGACGGGTCGGGTGCAGCGCGAAGACATCGTCGTCCACGTCATCGCCTATAAAATAGAAGACGCCTCGGAGTTGCTGGACGGATTGTCGGGACGGGACGGAACCGGCGGAAAGGAGAAGTCGCTAACACCGGGCCTCCGCCATCCTCGGGACCAGGCGAAGGTATTGTTCCCGTCCCGGGATTTTCATTAGCGGGCAATTTATGCAAGCCCTCACCGTCTGGATTCTACCTCAATGATGGTGGGTCCTGCCTATATTCTCGAAATGAGGGTTCGGCCGGCGCGGTGCCAGAGTTGGACGATGTTCACTCATGTTATCGAAGGTTATACCATGCGAATGTTTTAAAGGGCGCTTGTGTGGGTCGGGCACTTTAGGGTTAAGGTGCTGCATATCACCTTGCAACTTGGAGACGACATCATGACCGAAATCAAATCCGTCACGCAGACACTCGCCGTTTGGGCTGCCGAGACGCCAGATATTCGCGCCGAGGGACCATTGGCGAAGGCGCGGGATGCGGTATTGGACACCATCGGCGTCATCATCGCGGGCGTGCCGGATGACGCGGCGCGGGCGGTGCGGCGCGCGGTGTCGTTGTGGGGCGAGGGGACGTCCACCGTTGTCGGGCAATCGGTGCGGCTGGCGGCGCCCTGGGCGGCGATGGCGAATGGAACGGCGGCGCATGCGCTGGACTTTGACGACAGCTTTCCCCCTGTTTCGGGGCATTCCTCCGCGGTCATGGTCCCGGCCTTGCTGGCGTTGGCGGAAGCGCGCGGTGCGTCGGGCCATGCGGTGCTGGACGCCTATGTCGTTGGATTGGAGATACAAGCCCGCGTAGGACAGGCGGTGAATTTTGAACATTATCGGCGCGGGTGGCATTCCACCTCGACCGTGGCGACCATCGGCACGGCGGCGGGGTGTGCGCGGTTGATGGGGCTGGGCGTGGATGGCATGCGCAACGCCATCTCCATCGCGGTCAGCACGGCGGCGGGGTCCAAGCGGCAGTTCGGCTCCATGGTGAAGCCGATGCATGCGGGGTTGGCGGCGAAGAACGCGGTCATGGCGGCGGGATTGGCGGCGGAAGGGATCGAAGGCAACGCAGAGCCCTTGGACGGCAAGTGGAGTTTTAGGGAATTGTTCGCGGGCATCGAATCGCCGGGGTTTGCGGTTCCGTTGGCCTCGCTGGGGGCACCGCTGGCGATTGACGAATTCGGCTTGTCGCCGAAGATTTACCCGTGTTGCGCCAGCACGCACCGGTCGCTGGACGCGGTGTTGGCGATGCGCACGGCGAATGGGTTGAACGCGGCGGATGTGAAGGAGATCGTCACGGTGGTGCCGCCGATGAATTTCGACAATCTGCGCTTCCCCGACCCGACCAGTGAAATGGAGCGCCGGTTTTCGATGCAATATTGTCTGGCGACGGCGATGACCAATGGTGTCGTGGCGTTGAAGGATTTCCGGCCTGGCGGCGAGACGCCGTCGGATGTGGGGCAGTTCATGACGAAGGTGGAGATGCGCCCCCATGACGGGCCTGTCACCCAGGCGAATCCGGCGGCGAAGGAAGCGACGATTGTCGAGATGCATTTGACCAACGGGGAGACGTTATCCGCTTCGGTGGAAAACCAGCGGGGCGATGGAACCCAGCCGTTGTCCGATGCGGATTACGCGACGAAGTTCCTGGATTGCGCGGGGGACGCGTTGAGCGGCGATGCATCGGTCGACCTGCATAAGGTGATCATGGGCTTCGAAGGATTGGCGGGCATCGGCGGCGTCATGGACACGCTGCGGGAGATACCCCTCGATGCGCCGCAAGCGGCGGCTGAATAATGCGGAATAAGGAGGCGTCTTATTGAGTGAGACTAAAAAAGCGCGCGCTGTGGGCATCAACCATGTGGCGATTGAGGTGGGTGATATCGACGAGGCGTTGGCGTTTTATGGAAATCTGTTCGAGTTCAACCTGCGTCGGCGCAGCGATACGGCGGCATTTATCGCGCTGGGGGACCAGTTCATTAATATGTCCAAGGGCCGCCGTCAGGCCACCGACGACGCCCGGCATTTCGGCATGGTCGTCGATGACAAGGACGCGGTGCGTGAGGCGTTAGAAGCGAATGGGGTTGAGTTGTTGCCGGGGCGGTTCCTCGACTTCCTCGACCCCTGGGGCAACCGAGTGGAGATCATTGGCTACGACAACATCCAGTTCACCAAGTCGCCGGATGTCCTGCGCGGTATGGGGTTGGACAATTTGGAGAAAACCCAGAGCGCGCGCGGCGAATTGGCGGAAAACGGGATGGGGCCTGAATAAATGTTACCGGTATAGGTCACCGTAGGGCGTCTTTAGCTATTTTCGCGAAAATTAACCCTATTCGCGGGCCATTGCATCTAAATTGGGTGCTTTATAGGGCGCGAACAAGGCGGTGGGTTTTCGGTAGGTCATCGTCGCCGAACCATCGGCATTTCTGGTGACATAGAGCAGGGTTGGCGCTTCGACGCCCGCTGCGAAATTGGCCTTCAACATGCGCACCGCATAGCGCGGATGATAGGCTATCTAAATGTGGTTGCCCGGGGGTTTTCAGGCCGATGGCCTTCGCCCCGCAATAGGTGCAGATATGGGCGAGCAGACCCATTTTGTTGGTGCCGATGGCCTTCAACAGATCGTGGAGAAACACGGCGAAAGCTTTTTGAGGTATGGGTGAGGGTCCCTGGATAAGGCGTATTTTGCGCGAGGGACACTGTCGCGGCGCCCAGGAATGACCCCAGGGGTAACAACACAGCGAGGACGAATTTCATGGCGGGTGATTCCGATGCAAACCAATAAGTTAGACTGCTTTCACACATATGTCGGATCAACAATTGGTGAAGGGAGTCGCAAAATTACCGGTGTTCGTTTTCGAAGTCTTCGCAACTGATATCAAACTGACCGAGCGCGTCTTCCAGGTAATCCGACAGCATCGGCATGCCCGGCAAATATTCGGCGGCGCGACCATTGTGGTGTTCCTGTGCGAGTTCAACCAGAGAGTCCCAGTCGTCCTTGCCGGAATCGCCCCGGCCAACCAGGCGAGTGCGATGAGTTCGGATTAATGGTCGATGGGCAATTCGGTGATGAACGCGGCCAGTTCGCTTTGCCCTGAGCTCTGGCCGGGTTCAGGGTCGAGGGTGTCCAGCTCCAAATCCAACCCCGCATCCCCTACAGGGTCGCTCGCGGGTTCCCACTCATCGTCATTGCCGGTCCTGGAAGATGACGTAGCAGACGGCTTCTGGTTTGATGGTCAACATGGTGTCAGCATCTCCCCGTTCAGGGTCCTGAGCATCGATTTGGATCAAAGATCGTTTGAATCAAGGGTTATTCTTGCTACCTTGGGACATTCATAAACTTCACCTCAGGGAGGGCTCCGAATGCCAGACGATAGTTCTCAGAAATCCAGTCCCGTCACGCTGGAAGAATACGACGCCATGGGTCGGGATGCGAAGGTTGCCGTGTGGCTTGAAATTTCCGATATCTCTGAAATGCAGTTCAAGGCGCATATGGCCACGGAATCAGCGCGTGAAGCCGACGTCCCGCAAATTGGCGCTGCCGCACCGGACTTCGTCGCCGACGTTCTAGGCCCCAACCGTCAACGTACCGGGGAACAAGTCCGGCTGTCGGAGTTGCGGGGGAAACCGGCGGGCATTATCTTCGGATCCTACACCTGACCGCCGTTTCGTGGTAAGGCCGTGCGCCTTAACCAACTCTACGCTACGTATAAAGATCAGGTTCAGTTTTACATTGTGTATATCCGCGAAGCTCACCCCGGTAATGGATGGCAGGTGCCCAACAATCTGATCGATGATATCGTCTATGATGAACCCGTCACGGACGACGAACGCACCGCCGCCGCCGCGAGCTGTCAAATCAATCTCGACCTGCATATGCCGATGCTGGTGGATGGCATTGGTAACGATATCGACAAGAAGTATGTCGGCCTGCCGATGCGGCAATTTCTGATCGACGCCGAGGGCAACATCGCTTATGCGGGCGCCAAAGGGCCGTTCGGGTGGGACGACGACGCGTTCGAAACTGCGGTCAAGGGTGTGCTTGCCTAGAGCTTTAACGACGTCGATACGATTTTGTTTGCTATTTGTTTGCGAGTATGCGCATAAGGCCGCGCATTCACCGCAAATGGATTAAATTTGAAGCATGTGCGGTGTTCGTTGACGGTACGCGTCAACAGGGCAATTTGCCGACTTCTCTGCCGCCATACGGCACGCGCGAAACCGCGCACCAGCTGGGCGGACGATCCACGCAAGCTCCCAAACAATAACAATTGTCGCGCAATATTATTGCCGAATAATCGGCGTGCGACTCAAAAATGTGGAAGTTTATACTTGATACAATTCAACGAACTCGGCCTGGCCGAGCCTCTCCTTCGCGCCCTTTCGGTGGAAGGTTACACCACCCCGACTCCTATTCAAGGCAAGGTCATTCCCGACATGATGAACGGGCGTGACATCCTGGGCACGGCGCAAACGGGTACCGGCAAGACCGCCGCCTTTGTGCTGCCGATCCTGAACCGGGTCGCCGCGCGCATCGCCGACAGCCAACCCCGGCCCCAACCGAAACACGGCCATGCGCTGATTGTGGCGCCGACGCGCGAGCTCGCTGCTCAAATCGCCGATTCCATTCGCACCTATGGCAAGAATGTCCGCCCCTCGGTCGCCGTGATCGTTGGTGGCCTTAAGCCGGGCCCGCAGATCAAAGCCATGGCGCGCGGCGTCGACGTTATAGTCGCGACACCGGGCCGTTTACTGGACCACATGTCCACTGGTGCGATTAAATTAGATCAAACCGAGACCGTGGTGTTGGACGAAGCCGACCAGATGATGGATCTCGGTTTCCTGCCTGCAATCCGCAAGATCATGGCGCGGCTGCCGAAAGACCGCCAAGTCGCATTATTGTCGGCGACCATGCCGAAACAAATTCGCGCGTTGGCCAATGACTTCTTAAACAACCCGTCTGAAATCGCTGTGGCCCCCGAGGCGCGGCCCATTGAAAAGATCAACCAGCGAGTGTTGTTGGTCGACCGTGCCGCCAAGCAGAATGCGCTGACCAATATCCTCAGCAACCGAGATGTGGAACGCGCCATCGTGTTCACGCGCACCAAACGCGGCGCGGATAAAGTTTGCCGGCATCTCGACAAAATGGGTCTGTCAGCGGCGGCTATCCACGGCAATAAAAGCCAGTCGCAACGTCAAAAGACCCTGGATGGGTTCAAGGCGGGCCGGGTGACTATTCTGGTCGCAACCGACATAGCCGCGCGTGGCATTGATGTGGACGGCGTGTCCCATGTGGTCAATTTTGAAATGCCGAACGTGCCTGAAGCCTATGTTCACCGCATTGGACGAACAGCGCGGGCGGGAAAAAGTGGCATAGCGGTGTCGCTCTGCGATAATTCCGAACGCAACTTGCTCCGCGATATCGAACGTCTGATTGGTGCGAAGATTAGCTCAAAACAGGACGAAGGCTATATCGGTGAAGATCAACCTGTGCCAGGCACTCGTGGCGGCGGCCCGAGCGGCGGCAACCGTAATGGTGGTGGGCGTAACGGCAGCGGAAGCAATGGCACCAACAGCCGAAATGGATCAGGTCGCCCCGGACGAGGCGCAGCGCCAAAACAAAGCGGCAAAGACTGGGCCGCGAAACGCAACCGCCGAAAGAAAGTTGCTGGCGGAGGTGGCCACACGGCCAACGCTGGACGGGATTAATCGACCTCCTATCTTTGGATAGAAACAGATCGGGCGCTACCGCAAGGTAGTGCCCGTTTTCGTTTTTCTCGGTACACCCTCCTGTGGGTTCATCGGAGCCTATCTCGGTGTGGCTAATTTCAAGTGACAAATGGGCTTCCCGATGGTTCTTGTGCGCCTTGAACCTAAGAACCTGACGTAAGATAAAATCGACCGCGCCTATATTGGAAAAAGAGGCGCTCCCATATTGCCCGAAGCCTTGACGTCGCCAACAAATTTTTGTCTGGGGTAGTAGCGACATCAACTGTTTTCCTGTGTCCCTTTAACGGAGGAATACACGCACGCTCTGGGTTATCGGGTCATGATCGTTTTGAACTTGCGGGATAACTGTCGTTAAACGAAAGCCAATGGAGAGTGCGTTCGTAGGCTTCTTTGCTCTTGGCTGTCTCCATTCGTAGGCTGAAGCCATAGCGGCTATCGCTGCCTTGAGTGTATAGCGTGGCATGTGCCAACCTTGGCAGTGGATGATGTGTTTTGTACGATGGTATTCTTTGGGAGAGTACGTGGAGAAAATTATGCCCGATGTAGTTCGTCTCGGCCTTCAGGTTCCGCAAGCGGGACCAAACGCTGTCGCCGGGTTTATTAAAGACTTTGTACACCGGGCGCACGCAGGTGGTTTTCGGATGTTCTGGGTTGGGGACCACATTTTGATGGGGGGGTTTAATCACCGGGCCAAGGAGCACGAGACCTTCCTCGAACCGCTGGTGTTGTTGTCGTATATCGCCGGAGAGTTGGGTGATATTGAGTTGGGTACCAGCGTAATGATTGCGCCGTATCGCAACGCCTTTTCGGTGATGAAGAGCATCGCGACCCTTGCGCATCTGACTCAGCGCCGGCTCTCGATTGGCATTGGTGCGGGTTGGGCGGAGCACGAGTTCGATGCGCTTGGTGTCCCCTTCCGCGCACGCGGCCGACTTGCCAATGAATTTTGTCAATTGTTCACCAAGCTGCGAGATGCGCCAGGTGACGCCTGGGAGGTCGGACCCTATGTCTATCAAGGCAGTGGGTTCGAACCGCCTCTAGATGCGCATGTGAACCTTTGGGTCGGTGGCAACTCTCCGGCAGCGCGACGCCGCACAGCGCGGTGGGGAGATGGCTGGCAACCGACTGGGTTGACGGTCGAGGCGATGCAGACGGGAATCGCCGAGCTGCGCGAATTTTGTCAGGAGGCCGAGCGTGATTTCTCGGCGCTGGAAATCGGTCTGCGTCTGCGGATTCGTCCGACGCCGGAGGCCTCGCCGCATTACATTGGCGACTTGCTCGGCCCCTATATTGACGCTGGCGTTCGCGACTTTTTGCTTGAAATCAATACACGGGATCGCCAACGCGGCCTGGAGTCAATCGACCGGGTCGTCGCCTCGGCGCAGCTTGCCGGATTTATAAGCTGACACCCCGGTAAGGCGGGTCGCCGTTACAGCGCGTAGAGCAGCCGGTATGTTCCGATTTTCAAGCTGCCGCCCGCGTGTTTGCGCAAGGTGCCGCGAGGTGTAGTGCTGTTCAGGGCGGCGCGCAGCAGGGATGGCCCGGTCGCGCCGATGATGATCGCCCAGGGCGCAATTGAATCCGGTACGGTGCGCAGCGCCCCTTCGGTTGTCCTGTCGGCACTGGTGTCGGAATTGCCCGGGCCTACTGGTGGGGTGGTCAAATATTCCACGCTGACGACGCCGTCGCACTTTGCCAATGAGGGCAATGCGGTTTGGGTCAACCAAGTTCCGAACGTAACAGGGGCGGAGCGGTCGTTGGTCGGACGAATTGTTGCAACAACGCCAGCTTGTCCAGTGCCTATCCGCGTTTCGATCTGAAAAATAGACCGAGTGAAATTGTGGAACGACGGCATGATGCGTCGCGTCCAGGCTGACGGATTTTCCAGCGCATCGCGGTAAGTTTTGGTCGACAAGGCGGCGGGGGACTCCGTGTCGTACAACGCCAGATATCGCGGTGACCCCGAAATTGCCTTGTAACGTCTGCCGTTTAGAAACCCCGGATGACCGGTGCGTTCGGGCAAATGGTCGCGGTTATACCAGTCGTTGAAGGCGGCGTCGTTTTCGGCGCGGGCATCGGTCCAGACCGCCAGTACGCCCATTTCCCTTGTGTTTGTGTCGTTCCCAGGATTGGTGGGGGTCTCGTTTTGGCGAGGCATGGGCGGTTCCTGTTGGCTGCGGCGCAGGGGGCGGGGAGCTTATTGGTGCAAATTAGCACAGGCTATAGTTGAAAACCAAAGCATCCCGGATTAAGGATAACCTTTGGCGCGGGCGGGGCGTGTGGACGAAGTAAGGCCGTCATACATTTTTGGATGGAGCACATTGCATGACGCTGCCGCGATACCAGGAAATTGCCGACGAATTGTTGGATGAAATAGCCAGGGGGCAATTTCCCGTAGGCTCCATGTTGCCCACAGAAATCGATTTGTGCGAACGCTTTAGCGTCAGCCGCTTTACAGTGCGCGAAGCGCTGCGGCAGTTGCACGAGAAGGGTATTTTGACCCGGCGTAGAGGATCGGGGACCGTCGTCCAAAACCGGCATCCGAACATCGCCTATGTGCGCTCCATTGGGTCGCTGGATGAAATTCTTCAATACCCGCCGGAAATGCGGCTGATCGTGATGGAACGTGACGAGGTTAAAGCGGATGCGGAACTTGCTCAACGACTCGATTGTCGGCTTAACCGAAAATGGTTGCGGTTTTCCGGTGTGCGCTCGATCGAACCGGAAGGCTACCGGATCAGTTGGACGGAAATATTTGTGATCTCGAAATATAAAGGCGTTTCCAGCACCATCGGCGTAGATCCCCGTCCAGTCTACGAACAGATCGTCGAGCAATATAAGGAAAATATCCAAAACGTGCAGGTTGAAATATTCGCTACGAGCATTGGTGAATCGGTGGCCGAATTGTTAGGGGTTCAGCCCAACTCGCCGGGTATGACGATTATCCGGCGGTATTATGGCAAGGACGGCAAAATTTTCGAGGTCTCAATCAGCACACATCCGGAAGGCCGCTACACCTACGCCCTGGAGCTAACTCGAGAAAGCTAGACTACAGGTGTGCCGTCTATATCTGTGGGGCCGCGCGTTTGCGGATGCGCCAACAAAAGAAGTCGTCGCCGTAATCCATACGGTTCAACACTTCCAGCACCAGAAACCGGTTATGCGCCAACAAAGCGCCCTGCCAAATTCCGTTCCATCCGTCGAAGGCGGCGTCGGGAATGTTGGTTTGGCCACGCATCAGACGCCAAGCACGTTGGCGCACCAGAACAGCGTCGCCGTCGGAATTCACCTCAACCGGATCGTCTTGGGCACGCGCCATAGCGCATAGATAAGTTGCAAACGCCGCCGGGCTCGAATCATTGGTGTCCAATCCCAGAGCCTGTGCGGTTTGCAGATAATATTGCATCCCGATCAGCTGTCCCGCGACGTTGCCTAGATAGGCGGCTTCGGCGGGACCGAACAACGCTGATGCCACGGACAGGGACGTCTTGGTGAAATTCATGGCGTAATTGCGTTTCGCCTTGCGGAGGCGCGCGTCGGGCCACTCCTGGGCGGGAGGTTCCGGCGCTGCGGCGGGGTCAAAAAGCGGTGGTTCTTCGCCCGGTGAAAAAATCAATCGTTCGTCCGGGGCCAAATCATGGTCGTATTCCTTGAAATACCCGGACAGGCCGGATTGCGCGTCCATGGTCTGGGCAGTGCAGACAAACCCCAGACGGGGGTTGCCCATGGCCTCGCCATTATGGCCGTACCAACCGCGTAATAGCGCGCGGGACACTTCGCTGGGGATGGCGGTCAGCGCCGTGCCGTCATAAATCCAGCGCGGCGGCGTGAAGCGAACCCAGGCTTTCGCATCGGATTCATACATATATTCTACCGGTGCGCCGCCGATCTTGTTCGACAAATAATGGTATTGCGCCGCTGCGACCGCATCGGGAAGTTCGGTCAGGCCTAGTTTCTCAAGGCCGGGCAGGAACATGTCCAGATGTTGGCGACGAAAGACATGGAACCAGAAATCCTCCGCCGCACGCGTCCCGCGTCGGGTGATGATGGTCATCAACAATCCGGTGGTGTAGGCGTGATATAAATCCGCGACTGCGACATGGGCGCGTTGAATTTTCTGATCTGCTGACGTTAAGTTTTCCATGCCACTCTCTACCCCGGCCTAAGCGTTGCCTCAAGGCTCAGTAGGCGATTGATCACACCTCTGGTGGATTGCCTTCCACGACGGCGTTGTTAAGCTGCGCGTCAAGTGTGTGGATGAAATGATAGACAGTACGCAAATTTTAGCGCTGGTTGCGGCGCTGTTTTTCGGTTTGGCTTTGGTGTTGACGCAATTCGGATTGCGATATCGCGGCCCGCTGCAAGGCGCTGCGGTTAGCATTCCCGCGTCAACATTGCTGTTTCTAGCGGCCTCACCCGTACTTGTGGATTTCAGCCAGTGGGACTGGCGCGCCGCCTTGATCTTCGCCGCCGTAGGGTCCTTGTATCCCGCTGCCGTCACCGTATTGACGTTTCAGGCCAATCGGCAGGTGGGCCCGAATGTCGCGGGCGCGGTTGGAAATCTCGCGCCGGTCTTTGCAGTGGCGTTCGCCGCGATCGTGCTGGGCGCGCCGCCACGTTTATGGGATGTGGGTGGCATAGCGATCATCGTCATAGGGGTTACGGTGTTGGCCGCCGGCCGTCGGGGTTCTATCGGTGGCGGCTCATGGTCGAGATTGGCGTTGCTGGCGCCGTTGGGCGCAGCGCTGATTCGCGGTGTCATTCAACCGGGCGTAAAGATCGGCCTGGAGACCTGGCCGGACCCATACGCCGCCGCCCTGGTCAGTTATGTCGTGTCTGCGACCGTGGTATTGAGCGTGTCTTTATGGCGCGATCCGGTAGGACCGTTCACCGGGGACAGACGCGGTATTGGGTGGTTTGTGGCGGTGGGCGTTTGCAACGGATTGGCGGTGTTGACCATGTACATGGCGCTGGCGGGCGGCGCCGTCGCCGCCGTCGCGCCGCTGGTCGCCAGTTATCCCGTGGCGACTCTGGTGTTCAGTGCTTTGTTGCTGGGGCATGTAGCGCTGAATTTTCGGATTGTTCTGGGCGTTGCTGTCACTGTCGTCGGCGTCGCGTTGTTGTTGATGAAGGACGGATAATTGTGGGCAGTCGCCGCATCCGGGTTGGCGACGGATCGCCTGTCGCTGGAGGATGCGGGGTTGTTGTAAATTGTACGGCGGTTACGCCTTGCGGCCCGGCGATCAATCCCGGTAATGGAATTATGAACAGGAGCGAGCACATGGGAACACAACAAAGCTTGCGCGTTAATGCAGATTTTGACGAACGCGTAATCATCAACACTCAAATTGATGCTCAGGCGTCCAATTTAGATTGGGTCTCCTCACCAAGCTAGGGCGTTGACCGGTTCATGTTGGACCGGCTGGGCGGCGAGG
>JAPKDL010000218.1 GCA_028822585.1 Alphaproteobacteria bacterium
GTTCGATCGTCTTAGCCGTTAGCAAATTTTATTCATCACTATCAATAAGCTGGCCAATCAAACGGGCGGCTTCGGCGCGTAACGCCACTTTGCGAACCTTGCCGGAAGGCGTCATCGGCAATTCTTCAACAAAAAAGATGCGCCGGGGAATCTTGAAACTCGCGATGCGGCCCTGGCACTTGTCAAACACATCGCTTTCTTCAAGCAGGCTACCCTGCGCCACCAAAAGAAACGCCACTGGAATTTCACCAAGACGTTGGTCGAGCACGCCCACCACCGCTGCGTCCCGCACACCGTCAAGCGCCAGCAAGCGCGCTTCAATTTCAGCGGGTGCTACGTTTTCACCGCCTATTTTGAGGACATCCTTGTACCGGCCCATGAAAACAATGTGGCCGTCCTCTCGCCGCCGCGCCATATCGCCGGTTTTCAACCACCCGTCTGCGTTGACTGCGTCCGCTGTTTCTACGGGTTTGTCGAAATATTCCAGCATTTGTGCATAACCTCGCACGAAAAGCTCGCCGGGCGTTTCATTCGGCGCATCTGCGCCCGTGTCGGGGTCAACAATGCGAAATTCATAACCGGACATCGGTTTACCGGACGCCGCCGTGCGTTGAACAACCGTGTCGTCAAGACTATTGCAGGTGACGAACCCCCATGACTCGGTCATACCCCAGCCGCTGAGCGTGGGGCCGAAGACATCTTGCACGCGCCGACAAATATTGACCGACGCGTCTGTCCCGGAAGGATACGTACCAAAGCGCATCGACACATTACGAGGGCGCGCGTCTTGCGCCGCCAACAAATCCAACCAATGCGCATCAAAGCCATGCAGGATTGTCGCCGCCTCCGCTTCCGCCAGATCAAGCACGGTGTTGGCATCAAATGCAGGCATCAACACCTGCCGGCCACCGGTCATCAAAGAAATGATCGCGACTTCACTGAACCCGTAAAGATGAAACAACGGCATGTAGTTCATGTGCACGTCGTCTACGTTCATGCCATAAATTTTAGCGCGTTCGAGCGTATTTCGAATGACAGCATGGGTATGCACCGCCCCTTTCGGATCCCCAGTCGTGCCTGACGTGTACAAAACCATCAAAGGGTCGGCAATATCCACCGCCGACGCGCGCGCGGCCAGAGTCTCATCGCTTACCACCCCACCTGCTGCCAGCATCACCTCCCATGCCCGTGTATTCGGCAACGCACACGCGCCCAATACGACAATGCGTTTCAAATCAGGGTAATTTGATAACCGTAAAGAACCTTCATCACCTGCGGAGAGATCGGGCATGGACTCCGCCAACATCGCCGCATAATCGACAGGTCCGGACCGCGCGTTTACGATCAATGTCGCACTTTTCGATTGCGCCGCGGCATACGCAACATCTTCCGACCGATAGCGCGTATTCAACGGCACGATCACCGCGCCCACCTTGGCCACGGCGTATATCAGAAAAAGCCATTCCTGCCGGTTCACCATCCACACTGCGACACGCTCGCCGGGTTCAATGCCGATAGCGATCAATCCCTTGGCGCAACGATCCACCTCCTCTGAAAATTCAGTGAAACTCCACCGTTCACCTTCAAAGCTCAGCGCTTCACGCCCCCCCCAATGGTCAGCCGCCAACGCCGGCAAGTCGCCAAGAATAGGATGTTCAGAGGCCATCATGTAGTCCTACCGCCTATCCCTTACCGCGCGCCCGTTGGAATGGCGCCGCCGCGCACGAATACAGGCGCCGCGTGGCTGTCTATTTCAACATTCACACAGGCAGGCAGGCCGCACTCCAGCGCACGTTGCAATGCTGGCACCAAACCCTGAATCTCCGTCACATGCTCCCCATGCCCGCCAAGTCCAGCCACGGCAGCGTCATACCGGGTGGCGCGCAAATCGCACCCGGTCAACCGGTCTTCGCCATACTCGCGCATCTGAATTACGTGTTCTGCGTTCCACCGGGCGTCGTTCCCGATGACCGCCACGATGGGCGCCTCCGCACGCACCGCTGTGTCGAACTCACTTAGATGAAATCCTGTGGTGCCATCGCCCATCACCAGTACGACGGTGGCGGTTGGATCCGCCAGTTTTGCGGCAATGGCGTAGCTCAAACATCCTCCAATTGCGCCGGATGGACCGTTTATAACCCGCCTGGGCGCGCTGATATACGCCTGCGCCCACTGACCGATTTCGCCACCATCGCATACCAAAACGGGATTGTCAGCGGCGTCAATGACATCCTGAACCGCCTTGCACAGCGCCCCAGACGACACGGCACCCGTCGGCGCGGGCGGCAAGGGGTTAGTCCCCCGCGCCGCCGAGGAGTCCGCGACTTCGGCGCGCCACGCCGCACGGGCGGTCCCGCCATCCCCAAGCTTCGTCAACCTCCGAACCGCCTCGTCGGCATCCGCCCTCGATGCGCCCAGCAGCCTTTCACCTAACAGTCGACGGGCGCGTTCAATCACATCAAAATCCGGGTCAACCACGAAAAATTTGCAATCCGGATCAACGGCGGGTGGACGTCCAAATCCCAGGGTGAAATCAATGGGTTTCCCCAACGAGATGATAAGGTCAGCCCGAACCAACGCTTCGGAAAACAACCCCAAAGACGGGTCTCGCAACCCGCGCGGACTTTCCATCGACACAGCCGGCGCATCCAGCGCATCCGTCAAATCGCCCAGCAATACCCCGCCACGCGTTGAATTAAGCATGGGCCCAGTCAAAATCACCGGTCGTTTTGCAGATTTCAACGCCGAGAGGATCGCTAGCGCCGCGTCGCCATCCATCGAAGACTTATCGCGCGCCTCGTTCCGGGGGACGACGACGCCCTCGCCAATCTGATCTTCCAGGACATCCGCCGGTAATGCTACATGCACTGGACCAGGGCGCCCCGATTGCGCAATACGGATCGCCGAGGCGACATCCTGACCGATATCTGCGCCCGCGCGAAACGATGCCTTGGTCACACGCGCCGAAACATCCGGTTGCGCCAGTTCCTGAAACGCCCCCTGCCCATCCTGCGACAGAGGGGAATCACCGCTTAACAAAACCACCGAGCTTTCCGCCGCCAAAGCTGAAAATAACGGCGACATCGCATTGGCAAAACCCGGCCCCGCCGTCACAATCGCAACTCCAACCTCGCCAGTAAGCTGCGCCCAGGCATCGGCCATATAGACTGCAGCAGCTTCATGACGCACGTGGACCAAGCGAATATCAACGTCGATGCAGGCGTCAAAGATTGGCATGATCTGATTGCCCGACAGGGTAAACACCGTTCGCACACCCGAATCCGCCAAAACCCGCGCCACCAAATCCGCTCCGCGCATGAATACACTCCTTAAGAAAAAAA
>JAPKDL010000013.1 GCA_028822585.1 Alphaproteobacteria bacterium
TCGCCGCGTTAAGCGCTTAAAGTTGGCAGAAGGTGCGGATGCAAGTTCGTGAAGCTACATCTAGGCCAGGTCCCGGTCTCTATCCTACCTGTCGGTTGTACGCCATTCTGACAGAATGCTTGTGGCGCTATTAAACTCAAGGCGTTTGTAAAAGGTTTTTACGGCGTTAAATTCTGCTGATTTAGGGTGCACGTCATCGTCAAGTTTGGCGCGAAGAATGACGTAAATCCGCAAAAAATTACCGATTTTAACATCGCACGCCTTACAGACGATCGCCAAAGATTCGCCACCGGCATTGTTCAAAATGGCGGGAATGGCGCCTTGTGGCAAGTCGGAAAATTGCGCGAACAGGGCTCGGAAAGATCGCATACTTTCGGTTTCTAACACGCGAAGAAGGTCTGCCGTCTTGATTGATGGCGTTTGCTCTGGTTCTGTCTCCAGAGACCTCGCTTCAGGAGATGTGGCCGTGGCCCGCTCAAGGACATTGTCAATTTCTGAACCAAATCTCTGATGGGCTTCCGGGAAGGTGTCGACGATAAAATTTTTCAACACTGCGCTGACCCATCCATACATGCGCGAGGCCAAGTCGGGTGGTAAATCCTCGCGCTGCAACAGTGGTTTTTGAATGGGCGTCATGGTGCGCGACATTTCCACCATTTGCGCCATTGTCTCTCTTCCGATTTGTACTGTCGGGTTACGCAACAGTGAATCAATAACATCGATGTTTTGTGTTTCGACCAGCGCATTGGAAACGTTTTCGGAAAGATGGCGGCGCAATGTCACCGCAATTTGATGTGACGCGGTTTTACCGCGCGCAATCATAATCAAATCGACATCTTCCAGCACAATGCCATCCACCAAGACCGGGTAGGCGACTTCGATTTGATCGTTGGCCAGGAACAATGCGATGTCATGAGGAAGATCGCCGCGCGTTGCCAAACGTTCCGCAATGGTCCGGCGTACCTCCATTTCCGCATCCCCCACCAATTTACGAAGGATATCGAAGGTGATTTCGAGTTCCTTGGTGGATAAACTCGAACTTGTCTGCAAGCACACCTGCAAAATGGATTCCGCCAACGCGCCACGGCCATGCGTGGTGCGGTCAAGCGCCATCGTCAGCAAGTTTTTAATTTTGCTTAATTTGTTGTCTTGAGCAGCGGGCTCCATATTCGTAACGCGCCTCGTTTATTTTGACGTTCGACTCAGCGTTTCAAATTTCAACGCTTTTTGTACGATTTAATCCCTAATTTATAAAGAATTCGCGGTCAATCGCCCAGACGTAAGAGCCCATCGAGAAGACTTAAAATTTCACGAGAATTCGGGGTCATAACAGGCAACGCGATGTCCTGCGTGACCTTCCAGCACGGGTGAAGCGTGTGCGCAGATATCCTGCGCCTTCCAGCACCGGTTGCGAAACGGACACCCGGAGGGAGGATTTGAGGGGCTCGGCGCTTCACCTTTCAAGATAATACGGCTGGATTTTTTCCGTGTGCTGGAAAAATCCAGCGATGGTTCGGCGGAGAGCAGCGCCTTGGTATAGGGGTGGCGGGGATGATTATAAATTTCATCTTTCGCGCCAATTTCAACAATGCGACCCAAATACATAACCGCAATACGATGTGACATATGGCGCACCACGGATAGATCATGGGCGATGAACACGTAGGCGATATTGAGACGTTCCTGAATTTCCATCAACAGATTGACGACTTGTGCCTGAACGGACACGTCGAGGGCGGACACGGGTTCATCACAAATCAAGACTTCTGGATTGAGCGCGATGGCCCGCGCGATACCGATGCGTTGGCGTTGTCCACCGGAAAACTCATGAGGGTAGCGTTCAGCATGCTCACGCCGCAAGCCAACGTTTTCCAACAAGGTGCGTACTCGGTCTGCGCGTTCCGCTTTTGGTGCGGCGTCGGGGTGAATGACCCAAGGTTCGCTGATAATGTTCGCCACGGTCATGCGGGGGTTCAGGGAGGCGTAGGGGTCTTGAAAGATGACCTGGAGGCGGCGGCGAATATTTTTCAATTCCATCGAGGTTGCGGTAAAAATATCCTGGCCGTGAAACAGGGCGGCGCCTGCGGTTGGTTCTTCCAGTCGCAGCAAGGTGCGTGCCACCGTGGATTTTCCGCATCCACTTTCGCCGACAAGGCCCAGCGTTTCGCCGGCGCGTAAGATGAAGCTGACGCCGTCCACCGCGCGAACAACGTCGGTTTTCCGTGTGGTGGCAAAACCGCCTGTGGCGGGAAAATGTTTAACTAGGTCGCGTATTTCCAGAACAGGGGCTTCAACTGTCCCGGATGCTTCAACTGTCATTGAATACCGCCTCTACATGGTGACATTCCGCGATCCGTCTCGGCGTTACCGCGACGCTCGGCGGCTCCTCATTTCGACATAAATCCGTGGCGAACCTGCATCGCGGATGGAACGCGCAGCCTTTGGGAATCCGCGCTAGGTCGGGTGGCGAACCGATGATGGGTTTCAAGTGCTGACCCAAACTATTTGCGCGTGGCACGGAATCCAATAGCGCCAATGTATAGGCGTGTCCTGGTCGCGCGAGGACCTCCGAAACTGGCCCGCGTTCGACCACACGCCCCGCATACATGACCGCAACATTATCTGCGACATCGGCGACGACGCCAAGGTCATGCGTGATCAGGATCATGGCCATATTCGATTCCGCGCGTAGTTCCTCCAATAATTCCATGATCTGGGCTTGCACGGTTACGTCCAACGCCGTCGTCGGTTCGTCGGCGATCAACAGGTCGGGTCCCAATGCAATCGCCATGGCGATCATGACCCGTTGGCGCATTCCGCCGGAAAATTGGTGTGCGTAATCCTTGGCGCGGAGCGCCGGGTCGGGAATGCCCACACGATTCAACAAATCGACTGCACGCGCATTTGCGTCCCGTCCGAACGCGACGCCGTGCGCGCGAAACAATTCTGCAATCTGCCAGCCGACGCTGAACACTGGGTTCAACGACGTCAGCGCGTCCTGAAACACCATGGCGATTTCCCGCCCGCAATAGTCACGCCATTTCGCAATGGGCATGCCCAAGACGTCTTGGCCTTTGAAACGCACCGCGCCGCCAGTAATGAAGGCCGGGGGACTTTGTAGCAACCGCATGACCGCGGCGGCGGTGACGCTTTTGCCGGACCCGCTTTCACCCAGGATAGCCGCGGTTTCACCGGGGTTAATTTGAAAGGAAACGCCATTCGCCGCATGAACGATCTCCCCGCCACTGCGGAATTCGATCCGCAGGTCGTCGATTTCAAGGATGGGGTCAGGCATCGGTTTGCCCTGATTTTTTGCCGCTCGAATCCTCTAGCCGCCAACGCTGCTCCGGATCACTCACCACGCGCAGCCAGTTTGAGAGAATGTTTCCCGACAGCGTCGCCATCATAATCGCCAGACCTGGGAGGAAGGCCAGCCACCAGGCCTGACTCAAATAATTGCGGCCTGCAGCGACCATCAAGCCCCAGGTGATTTCCGGTGGCTGGATGCCGATGCCGAGAAAGCTGAGGCTGGATTCCGCCAACATCACAATGGAAAAATCAACAGTTAGTATGGTCAACAAAGTGGGTGCGACGACGGGCGTGATATGACGGCGCAATATATGATACCTGCTGCCGCCCAACGCTCGCGCTGCATCGACGAAGACGCGTTCACGAATTTCAAGAACTTCCGCCCGGGTCACTCGCAGATAGATCGGCAGTCGTGTGATCGCCAACACGATCACCAGATTGGTTACGTTGGGTTCTAGGATATACAGGACGACGACCGCTAATAGCAGCGAGGGGAAGCTTTGGAGGATATCGGCGAAGCGCATGATGACATGGCCAACGCTGCGCCCGACATACCCCGCGATCATGCCGAGGATGCCGCCGACGATCATTGCGACAAACACGGCGCTTAACGCGATGGCCAATGTGTTCCGCGAGGCGACGATCAAGCGCGCCAGCATGGGCCGACCCAGCGCGTCACCGCCCAGATACATAAGCCAGCCATGTTCAAGCGACCCCGGCGGCAGGTTGCGGGCGCGCAAATTCAACTTTGTCGCAGCGTCCTCAAACAATAACGGCCCGAACAGGAAACACAGGGTGAGCACAAAAAGCCAAAGGGCGGCGACCAGCGCGAAGCGGTCTCGAAGCAGCATACGCCACCACGGCGAGCCACGCCGAATGATGAGGGATTCTTGTTCCGCTGTTGTCATGATGTTGAGTTCATTGGTGACGTATCCGCGGGTCAAGCGCGACATACAGAAAATCGATTGCGATATTTAGCAGAAAAATAGCCGTCGCGGTTACCATGATCGTCGCCTGCACGGTGGGGAAATCGCGTTGCATAACGGAATCGATCATAAGCTTGCCGACGCCGGGCCATCCGAACACGGTCTCTACAATGACTGCGCCGTTAATCATGCCGACGGTCAAATCGCCGGCGACAGTGACAATAGACAGGCAGGCGTTGCGTAATGCGTGCACGAAGATGACCGCAGTTTCCCCAACACCCTTGGCGCGTGCTGTTTTAACATAGGCTGATGACAGTGCGCCCAACATGGCGGCACGCACAACCTGGACCATCAAACCGAACGGGCGCAGCATCAGCACGCCGATGGGTAATATCCAGTAGGGCAAATCCCCAACCCCCGATGTGGGTAACCATCGAAGGGTGACGGCGAAGATCAAAATGCCAGTGATGGCGATCCAAAAATCGGGCGCACTGGCACCGGCGAGCGAGGCCATCGAGCTGATCCGGTCGAAGACACCGCCGGGTTTATAGGCGGCGATGGCACCAACGATGATAGCAAGCGTGATCGACAAGACCATGGCGACTCCGGCCAACGCCAATGTCGTCGGATAGGCTTCCAGTACCAATTCCATGGCCGGGCGTTGCTTGCGCAGGGAATAACCAAGGTCGCCGTTGGAAACGTCTTTGAGGAAGACCAGGAATTGTTCCGCCGAAGGTCGGTCAAACCCATGTTTGTGCGCGAATTCCTTCCGGGTTTCGAGCGACGCGTCGATGGGCAGGTACAAATCGGTCGGGTCGCCTGTCAAGCGGACAAGAAAAAACACAGCTAGAATTAAGCCGATCAAGGCGATGGCGCTGTGCAGCGCGCGACGTCCGAGGAAACTCGCCATAAATTAGGGCCTGTCCGTAAAGAGGACGGGAAAAGAAGGGGCGGTCCGGGTTTCAAAACCGGACCGCTAACTTGTTGTCGAAACGCGGCTCTACTTGAACGACATTTCCTCGAGGTGCAGTTCGCTGTTGGTCGAAATGCTCGGCGTGAAGTTGATCCGGCCGCCGACCCGCGAATACCCAACCATGTGATACATCCACACATCGGAGGTGATGTCTTCGTAGATGATCCGGTTGACTTCCTGCCACGTCTTACGACGTTCGTCGCCCGACATTGTGGACGCTTTAGATATCAATTCGTCCATGGGTTTATTGCAAATCGACGATTGTGCACCGCCACAGGCGAATTTGTTGAACACCGAGAACACGGCGTCACCGTTGTTATTGTCGTGTTGCGCCTGCAACAGAATGGCCCCACGATTTTTGTCATACGGTTTGGTCAGATATTTCAACCAACTACCTACTTCCATCATACGCAATTTCACGTTCAACCCGACGTCCTGGAACATGGACATCATGGCTTCCATCGCTTCGGTACCGTTGGGATAAATATTGGTCCGACCGATGATGACTATTTCCTTGCCCACCGGCACGCCCGCTGCTTTTGCTTCGGCGATGAGTTTCTTCGCCATGGCGGGGTCGTATTTACGCACTTTCAGGGCCGGATTGTGGCCGTTGATGCTGGGCACAATAATTTGCGTAGCATGCTCAATGTCTTTCGACAGGATACTCCCGATTAAGGCGTCCCGGTCGAACGCGTAATTCAACGCCAGCCGCACCCGTTTGTCGTTCAGCGGTGCCTGCGTAATGTCGATCCGCAAGCGGGTGGTTTCGGAATTAGGATAGCTGAAATCCATTTTGGGATTGGTGGCGTCCTGCACTGCGATATTAGGTGCTATATCGGCTTCGCCGACTTCTACCATGGCCGCGCGAACCGTAGATTCCGAGCGCCAGATATAACGCGCGCCTTCTACCACTGGTTTTTTGCCCCAGTATCCGTTGAAGCGTTTCAGGGTAATTTCCTGACCCGGCGTCCATTTATCAAAAACATAAGGGCCAGTGCCAATCGGGTTCAACACGAGTTTGTCGGTCCGTGTGTTTGGTGAGGACAGCGAAACAACGCCCATCCGGGTCGGCAGAATCGGTACGGGCTTGTTGGCGCTGATATCGAGCGTGTGGCTGCCAACCGCTTTTGTCGATAGCTTCAGGTCGCCAAAGGATTTCGTGCGTGTTTCGCAATCCAGCTTCGAATCCATCGTGCGTGAAATGGCCTTTGATGCGTTTGTGGCGTTAAAGTCGGCGCCGTCGTGGAACTTGACGCCCTTGCGAAGTTCAAACCGCCAGGTTGTCGCGTTTACCTTAGTCCAGGATGTCGCCAGCCGGGGCCGGATCGTCCCGTCTTTTGGATCGATTTCCGTCAGCGTCTCGACAATATTCTGCTTGGCAACGCGGCCTACCGTTGATCGGTTCGCGTTGCAGCCGTCAAGACCTTCGGGTTCTTCCGATAAGACGACTGTAACAATTTTCTGCGCCTGGGCGCTGTGAAGCGCGCCGGTGACGCCCAAGACGGCTGTTACAGCAGCCGCAGCCGTCAGCCACCGGCCCGCGCCATGCCTGCTTGTCATTTGTTTCATATCTATTACTCCCCCATTGATTGCACTTTTCGCTACAATGAATGTATGCTTGCGTACTCGCAACTACCTGTCAAGCGAACGCAAAACCCGCTCATGTTATATGGGGGAAACGAACCGTTACTGCGGTGTCAATTCCGGGCGTACTGGCCAGCGATAGGGACTCGTGGGGAACTTTCGACAGCGCCTTGGAGAGGGGCAACCCTAACTCCGAACCTTCATGGTTGCGGGAAAAGCGGCCGTCAACTTGGCCAAATGCAGATAACGCTTCGGAAACGTCACTTGCCTCGATTCTAATGCCGTGATCCTGAACAGTTAGGGCGGCATGTCCATTTTCCTGTGTGCACGCGACATTAAAGTCGCTGCCTACATGGAAAAAAAATTAATTCCGGTGCTAATCAGATTAACCAAAAATTATTTGACCATACGTTCATCGACTAATAGTTTCGGCATGTTGTCGCCGATAGAGAAATTCAATTTGATTTTTTTTACGACAGACGGTTCATAAAAAGAATTTTGTCGCCATCGATTTTTTACTTCATCACGCCTGTGAATCCGATAATCGAATTCAAGGGCGTCCGTAATTCGTGGCTCATATTGGCGAAATAGGGAGCGTCTTTGGCTTCCTTCTATTCCTTTGTCCGTACTTTATCAATGAAGCCGACAAACAGGTTGGGCGTTGGGTCGACGATGCCGCAAAATTGCCCGGTGATCGCCCGTAAATTGACCTCCGCTTTGGAAATTCAGAACAAGACGCTTTCAGTAATGCGGGACGCTTCCGATTTACCTTGTGCTCGCCATTCTAGATTGGCGGCGTTCTTTAGACGTTCGCTCTGCAGGGTTGATGCGCTAACGCCAGCGAAGACGAGCCCAATAACAATCAGGGGCGAAAATACCGACTTAACGTCAAACGTCATGACTTCTCTAACCTCGAGGAATTTATTATTTTAATTCTTAGCGCCAGAAGAGGCGCTGCATGATGTTATTCTACGTAAAAGTAAGATAAACCCCATATAGATTTTAGGCGAAAGTTACCAACATCTACCTGCAATTGCGACGTGTTGTTTTGGGTGAATTTGCAGAATATATCCATGATATTCGGAATTTAGTTTAGAATTTACGCTGACGTGTAAGGGAACAAGAAATGACGAACTGGAAACCACCTTACACTTGGGAAGAACGCCTGAAATATACGCTGGTCCCCCCGTCCCTTTATATCCGTTATCGAGTTGCAAAGGAGCGGCGGCGCGGCGAGCAGGAAATTCATTTGCTGCCCTATTTGTCCGACCCTGGGCGCATCAGTTTGGATGTTGGCGCGCATAAGGGCGTTTATTCATGGGCGTTGCGTTATCATTCCCGGCGCGTTTACGCTTTTGAACCCAACCCTAAAATTTTTCCAATTTTAAAACGAATTGCGCGGGGCAATATCGAAGCCTCGCCGGTTGCGCTTTCCAATGAAACAGGAACAGCGACTTTTAGGGTGCCGCGACACCGGCGCGGCGGGTTTTCAAATCAGGGCGGCAGCTTGAGCACTGTAAAGGTGTCCGGCGAACACGTTGGCGTCGAAGTCGAAACGCGGCGTATCGATGATCTTGGGTTGCGCGATATTGGATTCATCAAGATTGACGTTGAGGGTTTTGAACAGGAAGTGTTAGCGGGCGCGGCAGACTCCATTGCCCGAGACCGCCCCACCATGCTGATCGAGTTGGAGGAAGCACATACGGGAGTTCCAATCGAAGACGCATTGGACGTCGTCTTGCGCCTTGGTTATCGCGGCTTGTTTCTGCGACGAGGCGTCTTGTGTCCGTTGGATGCATTTGACGGATCGCGGTTTCACCGCAACGTCGAACGCCCGGAAGATTATGTCTTCAACTTTATTTTTCTGCCACTAGGCTGATGTTTCGGAAGTACGCCCCATAAAATGGTACGGAATTCTGTATCTGAATTACATTAGATTCAATAATTAGTGCGCTGATTCACGCAAATTCCTATAAATTGAATTTCACGATTAGGCCACCAATGGGTTCCTGGGGTGAACAGGTTTTGACGGTTTGCGTCATCATCGACGCGACCGGCATATCTAGCGGGTTGGTGCCGTGTTTCGCCAGATTGGTAACAATGTCCCGTTCCGAAATTGTGGGCCGAATGGTTTCGACCATCATTGCCTTTAAATTTAATATGAGTTGTCATTCATGGGTACGCCTCCTCGCCTTTTTTTATTAAGGCCAAAAGTTCATAACTCCGCCGTATTATAACCTTACTGGCCTACATTTCAGCGCGCCGTTCCCAACGCTTTTATCCGTGCTTCGAATTCAGTCCGGTCGGGCGCATCTTCCGGCAGGTTGTTCAGGGCGCGCCGCCATAGGGTTCGCGCCGCGTCCGTGTCGCCCGCATCAGCCTCCGCGCCGCCGACAAACCACAAGGCCTCGATAATGTTCGGCGCCAGAACCAGCGCCTTCCGCAGGGCTGCAAGCGATTCCGCCGTGTCTCGCCCGCCATTCACCTGGCGCGCCGCCCGGGCGTACAATATCAGGATATCGGTCTTCGCCGGTGCCGCCTTTACCGCCTGCGCCAGGGCGTCGCGCGCTTTTTCCGGTAGTTTTAGGACATTGTAGGATCGCGCCAACCGCATCCATCCTTCTGCGTCGTTTGGTTCGGATTCCAGTCGTTCCGCCAACCTCGCCACCATTGATTGGATCATGGCGTTGCGGTCTTTCGTCGACATGTTCTTGGCGTCGGCGACCTGTTCCTGGGTTGGTCCGGGCCTACCCTCACCACCGTTGAGATTTAAGTCTTTGGCGAGGTCGGTGAGTTTTTGTGTGGGGAAGGGCGCGTTTTTGAACTGCGCCATCGCCGTGGCCAAGGCTTCCTTCGCCTTGTCCTCCTTGTCGAGCATGGCGTAGGAGCGGATCAATCGCATCCATCCGTCGAAATTGTTCGGATCGTCGTCCAACCTGGCAGCCAATCGGACGACCATGGCTTGGACCATATCCGGACGTTCTGCTGGCGCCATTTTTTGGGCCACCTCAACTTGATCTGATGTTGGGACGCTAACCCCTTTTGCAGATAGGGGCCTGGCTGCCGGCTTGGGTTGGGGCGTTACCGCCGCCACATCTTGGCCCAAAACGGTCGCGGCTTCGGCGATGCGTTGGCGCACAGCCGGGATCCACGGGGCGTCGGCGGCAGAGCCGCGCATCAGGGCGACCCATTGATCCAACGCCTGTTGTTTGGCGCCGCTTTGGAAGTCGGCGAGCGCGAGGTAAAACCGTGCGCGGGCGTCGGTCGTGGCGCGGTTGAGGGTTTCTTCGAACACCTTGCGGGCGGCGGCGGTCACCATGCCATTGGCGGCTAAGGTCATCGTTTCGCCATAGGCCGAGCGTAAGTCAGCGTTGTTCGGGTCCAATTCAATTGCGCGGGCATAGGCGGAGCTGGCCTCGCCAAAGCGCCGAACATTTGTGTAGGTTCGCGCCAGCAGCATCCAGCCTTCCAGGTTATCCGGGTTTTTCTTCAACCGCGCGGCTAGTGTCTCGGCGGCGGAGTCCAGGCTGACGTTCTTTTTACGTTGGGTCGCGGCGGCAGCGCGTTCATCCGTGCGTTCTGCGTAGGGTTGTCCCGGTACGTCGGGGGACCCGCGCATCATATAAAAACCCAACGCCAGTGCGGGCGTCAGAACGACCAGTAGCGCGGCGGCGGCGCCTTGTGACGAGTTATTGGGTTGGGCTCGTTGCGCGTCGCTGCGGCCATCGGCGTCCAGCAATCGACGAGAAATTTCGGTCTTGGTCGCCGCCGCCTGTTCTACGGTCAATAGACCGGAATCATAATCTGTGTTGGTCTGGATGAGCTGGTCTTTGTAAACCTCGGCATCATAGGCAGCAGAATCCGGCGCCGCGCCGCGATTGCGAAATAGAGGGATAAGAATAGCCGCCAGGGTTACAGCGGTCATGGCGATGGCGATGGCCCACACCGTCATGGTCGATCCTTTTCATTGTCATCCAGCAAGGCGGAAAGGCGGGCGCGTTCTTTTGATGTCAACGCAACCACATCTGGTTGCGCCGCATTTGCCTGCATGCGGCGGTAGAAAAAAACGAACAATCCTGCGAGTGCAAGTACAAAAACCACTAACGGCCCGAACCACAACGCATAGGTCGACGCCTTCATTGGCGGTTTCAACAGAACGAAATCGCCGTATCGGGTCACCAGAAAGTCGAAAATCTGTTGGTTGCTGTCCCCGGCGGTCAATCGTTCACGCACAAGAATTCGGAGGTCGCGGGCAAGCTCGGCGTCGGAATCGTCAATGGACTGATTTTGGCAAACCAGACAGCGAATGTTTTTGGACAATTCACGCGCCCGCGCTTCCAAGGTGGGGTCTGATAGTCGTTCATCGGGTTGAACCGCTGGACTGTCGCCCGCCCAAAGGAGACTGAACATTACGATTATTACGGTGAGGCGCGCGTTCATTTGCGCAAATCCTTGATCAGCGGCAGAAATTTTTCTGCAAAGGTTTCTGGAAACATCGGGCCCACATATTTAAATCGAATGCGGCCGTCCCGATCGATAAGATAGGTTTCCGGCACCCCATAGACGCCCCAATCGATGCCGGTGCGCCCGGACGGGTCATGGCCGATCCGCGCATAGGGGTCGCCCAATTCGTCCAGCCAGGCGATCGCGTCGGTCTTTCGGTCTTTCCAATTCAATCCAATAATTGGCACAATCTTGTCGCGGGCCAACTGCATCAACAGTGGATGTTCGGCACGGCACGGCACGCACCATGACGCGAACATGTTCACCAACACCACATCATCTTTCAAATCGGCCGTGGCGAGGCCCGGCTTGGTGTCTTTCAAGGGGGGTAAATCGAAGGTGGGAACCGGTTTGTCGATCAATGCGGACGGCAGGATACTAGCATTTTTCGTCAACCCGATGGCGAAATATGCAGCCACAACGGCGAACAGAATTAATGGCGCGATAAAGACAAGGCGGGACATGAATGTTTATTCCGCAGGCTGCGCTGTTGGTGAGACGCGATGTGCGGCGCGACGGGCGGTGGGCGCGCCAATGCGCAACCGCCGGTCGCTTAGCGAGACAAACCCACCAAGCACCATCAACAAAGTTCCGGCCCAAAGCCAGGGCACCAACGGCTTGAAGTATAATCGAACCGTCCAGGACTCCTTGCCGCCGTCTTGTCCGCCGCCTTGTCCGATGACGGCGTATAAATCAGCGTGCCATTGTGAATACAGCGCCGCTTCGGTGGTTTCTGTACCCGTGACAATATAACGGCGACGTTCGGGTGCCAATGTGGTGATGACCACGCCATCGCGCCGTACGGTAAAGACGCCGCGCTGTGCGGTGTAGTTTGGGCCCTGGACCGTGTCGACGTTGCGCAAGGTGAAGTCGTATCCGACAATCGACAGGGTTTCGCCGGCGCGCAGATTCTCGATAACTTCGTCCTGCCACAGCGACGCGCCGGACGCGCCGGCGACGGTGATGGCGAAGCCCAGATGCGCGATCGTCATGCCCCAGGCACCGCGCGGCATTCCGGTCATACGCCGCAATACATCGCGGCTTTCCAATCGGAACAACCCGATACGTGCACCGAATTCAGTCAGAACGCACCCCACCAGCCATCCCGCTAAAGTTAAACCAAGCACTCCAAATATAGACCGGCCCCAACTGACATAGGCGGCGACAATGGTGACGACGAGCGTAAATACAAACGCGAATTTCAATCGCGCTATAGCCCCCGCTAAATCGCCTCGCTTCCACCCCAACATCGGCCCCACGCCCAACGCAAGAACCAGCGGGATCATCAGTGGCACGAAGGTGGCGTTGAAAAACGGCGGGCCCACGGACACTTTGCCGCCATCGAAGGCTTCCAGGAACAGCGGGTACAGCGTGCCGATAAAAACTGTGGCGGCGGCGGTGGTGAGCAGCAAATTGTTCAACACCAGCGCGCCTTCGCGGCTGATCGGGGCAAATAACCCACCGCCTTTTAATAGTGGGGCGCGCCAGGCGTACAACACCAGAGAACCGCCGATGGCGACAACCAGCAGCAGCAGAATAAACACGCCACGTTCAGGGTCAGTGGCGAAGGCGTGCACTGACGTCAACACGCCCGAGCGCACCAGAAAGGTACCAATCAAACTGAGCGAGAAGGTCAGAATGGCCAGCAGGATCGTCCAGGTTTTCAAGGCGTCGCGCTTTTCCACGATGATCGACGAATGCAGCAACGCGGTCCCTACCAGCCATGGCATAAAGGACGCATTTTCGACTGGGTCCCAATACCACCAGCCGCCCCAACCGAGTTCGTAATAGGCCCACCATGCGCCGAGCCCGATGCCCGCCGTCAGGAACGACCATGCGACCAGCGTCCAGGGTCGCACCCAGCGCGCCCAGGCGGCGTCCACCTTGCCTTCAATCAAGGCGGCGATGGCGAAGGAAAACGCCATGGAAAACCCGACATAGCCGACATAGAGCATGGGCGGGTGAAACGCGAGACCGGGGTCCTGCAACAGCGGATTAAGATCTCGACCGTCCAATGGCGCCGGGATGACGCGTTCAAACGGGTTCGACGTCAACAGGATGAACAACAGGAAGCCGACGCCGGTCATCGATTGAACTGACAACACCCGCGCCTTCAAGGAGGGGGGTAAATTCCGGCCAAAGGCGGCGACCATGGCGCCGAACACCGCCAGGATCAGCACCCATAACACCATGGAGCCTTCATGATTGCCCCAGGTGGCGCTGACCTTATAGATCATCGGCTGTAAGGAGTTGGAGTTCTGCATGACGTTGGCGACGGTGAAGTCGCTGGTCACGAACGCCGTCATCAAGCAGCCAAACGCGGTCGCGATGCAGGCCAGTTGAACCAAGGCTGTAGGCGCAGCGGTCGCCATCCACGCGGCATTGTTCCGCGCGGCACCAACCATCGGCAACACCGCTTGCACCAGTGCCACGGCCAGCGCGAGTATCAATGAAAAATGGCCTATTTCGGCGATCATGGGGTTTTACCTTTCTCAGAGGTAGCTTTATCTTTGTCTGTGGCACCTTTCCAGGCTCCGGCGCGTTTCAAGGCGTCGGCGACTTCGGGTGGCATGTAGGTTTCGTCATGCTTGGCCAGAACTTCAGTCGCGACGAAAAGTCCATCGGGACGCAAATTGCCCGACGTGACAATCCCTTGGCCTTCGCGGAACAGATCCGGCAGAATACCTTTATAGGCTACGGAAATGGTTTTTTCCAAATCGGTCACTGTGAACAAATTGGTGACGCCGTCCGGCGCATGTTTCACGCTGCCTTCTTCCACCAAGCCGCCAATGCGCAACAACTGACTCGGTTTTACCGGCTCTGAACCCGCTTGTTTTTCCGCCAAATCGGACGGGCTGTAAAAGAACACGATGCTGTCTTCGAATGCGGTCAACACCAACGCCGCCGCTATGGCCAACATCGCGCCGCCGGACAGCACCGCATATAGCCGCCGCCGTTTCCGCGTCGCCGCGCGGCTGCGCGTTGGTGGGGTCAAATAGTTCATTCGTCCAACTCGTTCTGGTGAGAGGCGCCGCCGCGGCGCGCCGCGCGAAGTTGCTGCAACAAGTATTCCTGTCCGCGCATGTGGCGGATTGAGACGACCAGTACGGCCAGCAGGACGATGGTTGTGATTCCATAAGCAGACCAGATATAGGCGCCATGGCCGCCCATCGCCAGAAATTCAGTGATTTGTTCCATCCTATTCGCCTGCCTGGCCTAATCGAATATTGCGGATTTTTGTCGCGGCTAATTCGCTGCGTAGCCGTAAAATCAACACCACGAAATAGAACATGGTGAACCCGATGCTCATGATCAACAGCGGCCACAACATTGATGGATGCACCGCCGGGCCATCCATGCGGACGACGCTGGCGGGTTGGTGCAGGGTGTTCCACCAATCGACTGAAAATTTGATGATCGGCAGATTGACCGCTCCAACCAACACCAGAACGCTCGCTGTGCGTTGGCCGCGCGCGCTGTCGTCAAAGGCGTTCACCAGCGCGATGTACCCAATATATAAAAAGAACAGGATCAGGACCGAGGTCAGCCGCGCATCCCACACCCACCAGGTTCCCCACATTGGCTTGCCCCAAAGCGAGCCGGTCAACAGGCAGATCATCGTGAAACTGGCACCGACGGGGGCGCTGGCCTTGGCGATCATGTGGCCCAGTGGATGACGCCAGATCAGCGCGGTCGCGCCCGCCATCGCCATCGACCCATACACAAACATCGCCATCCACGCCGACGGCACGTGGATATACATGATCCGAACCGTTTCGCCCTGCTGGTAATCTTTTGGCGAGGCAAACAGGCCCAGATACAGCCCCATACCCATGCACAGAACCGTCAGTCCCGAAAGCCATGGGAGCAAGGGGTTGGCGATGCGTAAAAATTGGTTGGGATTGGCGTATTTATGCATGTGATTTGTATAGCGGGTCCAAGGGGGTAGCGCCAAAATATTTTTGTAAAAATTTCGCACACAATAGGGTGAAAACTGGTGGTCGGGAATGCGTCATGTCAAATTCGTTTAATCAAGTGATTGCCGGATCGCCGCCGCCCCCGCCCAGGGTGCCAAAGGCAGGGCGGTGGCCAACACGGCGGCCAGGATAAGAAGATGCGGTTTGGCGGGCAGTCCGGCGATGGCCGCATCCATCGCGCCGACCGCAAATATCAACACGGGTATATAAAGTGGTAACACCAGCAAGGCAATCAAGGCGCCGCCACGCCGCGCGCCCAGGGTCAACGCCGCGCCTGCCGCCCCCATCAGACTGAGAATGGGCGTGCCCAGCGCCATGGACATGAACAAGGTGGCGTATCCGTCCGTAGGCAGATTCAACAATAACGCGAGAACCGGTGCGGCCAAGATCAACGGCAATCCTGTCACCACCCAATGCGCCGCGACTTTGGCCAGAACCACTAATTCCAACGGCAGGGGTCCCAGCGTCAGAAGATCTAGTGACCCGTCGTCGTAATCGGCCTGAAACAGATGATCGAGTGATAGAACTGCGGCCAGCAAGGCGCACACCCACAAAACCCCCGATGCCATCCGCGCCAGAATATTCGGTTCCGGGCCAACGCCTAGCGGAAACAATGCCGTGGCGATCAGGAAGAACATCAAAATCATGATGATATCGGTCCCCTGACGTAAGGTCAGGCGCACGTCGCGCGCGATAATAAGGCCCATGGCACGGATCATGCGGAACCCTCGTCATCCAGAACGGATGGGGCAGTGGGTTCGAAGTGGTCTAACGCCAAGGTCTTCACGTCGCCCAACTGCAGCGCTGTGTGCGTTGAAACAACCGTCATGCCGCCCGTTTTGCGATGCGCTGCAATCAAGTCTTCAAGAGATTGCGTCGAGGCCGCGTCCAACCCAACGCTAGGTTCGTCCAGCAACCAAAGACCTGCCGGCGTCGCGGCCAGGCGCGCCAGATTGGCGCGGCGTCGTTGTCCGGACGACAACAGTCGCCCCGGCAGATCAGCGAGGTCGCGCAAATCGAACGCCAACAACGCCGCTTGAACTGCTTCATCATTGCGCGTCCCGTGCAGCGCCGCCCAGAACGTGACGTTTTCGGCCACGCTCAAAGCGGGCTTGATGGCGTCCTGATGTCCGACATAGTGCAAATCGGCGCGGTGGGCGTCCGGATCGTCGCGTATTTCCGCGCCGTAGTGAAAAATTTGTCCCGCCGCTGGACGCAACAGCCCCGCCATCACCCGCAAGAGACTAGACTTTCCGCTGCCGTTCGGCCCGGACAACACCAGCACCTCGCCCGCTGGCACGGCGAAGTTCAGACCTTCAAACACCTTACGGTCGCCACGAATGCAGTCGAGCGCGGTTCCGCGAAAGGCGCGGGTGTCTGGGAAATTATTCGCCATTTGGGTCCGTCATGAAGGTTTAAGGTCGTGAAACACCGCAATATATAGCATCTGTTGCTCGGAGAGTTCACTGGTATTGCCGAAAAAAGAACGGTCGCTGGGGGTGGGCCAGCGACCGTCCTGAACAGAAACCCTCATCGGGCCCGTTCATCGGGACTGTCGAGGAGACAACCCCGCCTGAGAGGGGAGGTCTCAGTAGGATCTATATATGGGGCTGCGATCGTGGCGGCCCAATGCCTGAAATAAGGTGATTTTATGGCAATATCACCCCTGAGACACGTTAACCCTTAGCCTTTTAGGGCTTTCGCCTTTGCGACCTTGGCCTCGACTTTTTCTTTCAGCTTATTCACATCGACGACGAAGCGGCTGTGGGTGCCGGTGCAAACCTCGTCGATGCCGTCATGGGCGACGACGTTGAAGGTGATTTTTCGGCGGTCGATTTCCCTGACCGTGACGGTAATGTCAACGGACATGCCAAGCGGACTGCCCGCGCCATGGATGACTTCGACATAGGTGCCGACGGAATGTTCATTGTCGTCGGCGTATTCCTTGATGAAGTCCAGACAGGTATGTTCGATGTCGCGAATCAGATCCGGCGTGGCGTAAACACGCAAATCTTCCCCCAGAAACCCAATTGTACGGTCCTTGTCGACGAGGATGGTTTCTTTGCGGATCATGCCTTCTTTAAAGGTGTCTTTCATTTGATGCGGTCTTTCCTAGTTATGATGTTTGAATCCGATGGGTAAATGCTGCAAGCCGCGCAGCACCATGGAATCGTTCCATGCTTCGCCGTCGGTTTGTTGTAGGTCGCCCAGGTGGCAGAGCAGTGTTGGAAATCCAATGCGGCCTTCCAATCGGGCCAACGGCGTGCCAATGCAAAATGAATACTGAAGCCAAAGATGATATGCTGGTTCGCCGGGCGAGTTAAATCAAGCTGGTCCGGTGTTTGAAAGACGTTTGGGTCGCGGTTGGCGACGACATCGGGGTCGCGAAGATTATATAGTACGTTCATAGAGGCGTTTTCCTGGTGGTGAAACGGACATTGATCCACCGGTTGCCCCAATGGTATCAAATTGAAGGCCTTAAATACAGGAGATGGCGTTCATGGTGGATATCGATAAAGAATTATCGGTTTCCATACCCGAACCTTACAACATCTATTTGACGCCATTGATATTCGAGACATATGCGGTCGACCTTGCCCAAGGTGTTGTGGGGCTCTCACCAGGTCCTGTTCTGGAAACGGTGGCGGGAACCGGCGTCGTGACGTGGGCCATGGCTGCTCTTTTGCCGCCCAGTGCCGTTACGTCGTAACGGACTTAAATCAACCGATGCTTGATTACGCCAAAAACAAGCAAGGTCCTGACGACCGCATTCCCGGGCGGCAAGCTGACGCCCTGAACCTTCCGTTCGATGACGCCTCTTTCGATGCGGCTGTTTGTAAATTAGGGGTGATATTTTCCCGAATAAAGTCGCCAGTTACGCCGAAGCATTGCGCGTATTGAAACCTGGTGGGAAATTCATCTTCACCGTTTGGGACCACATTGGCGTCAACGAATTCGCTGATATCGTAACGCAGACAGCGTCCGCTGAGTTTTCTGATGATCTGCCGCGGTTTCTCACCCGGATTCCGCACGGCTATAATAATGTGAGGTTGATTCAACAGGAATTAAGTGCTGCCGGGTATTCGAATATTCCAATCTCCACCGTGGAAAAGAAACAGTGTGGCGCCGTCCCCGCATCATGCCGCCATTGCGTATTGCAAAGGCACGTCGCTTCGAAACGAAATTGAAATTCGCGACGCAAACGGTCTGGATTGGATTATGGAATTAGCGGCGGACGCGATAGTGGAACGCTGCGGTGACGGTCCAGTGGTCGAAAAAATTCAAGCCCATGTCATGACGACGGCGGGCTAAATTTTTAACGAAGGTGCGTCGCCTTAATCTCGGGGCCATGTTCCTGCAAACGGCGTTTGTAACCCGCGTTCGACCAGTTCCAGACGATCCTGGCCGTAGAACATGTCGCCATCGATGAAATAAGTCGGTGAGCCGAACACGGAACGTTCGATGGCCTCGTCAGTGTTGCGTTGAAAGACAGCTTTTATTTCTGGCGTTCGGGCGGCGTCGAGCAACGCTTGCGAGTCTAAATTGGCGGCGGAAATAATTTGTGTCAATGTGTTCACGTTGGACAAATCGGCGTCGTCGCACCAATGCCCCTGCAGAAACCCATGGGACAGGCGGTCCACGTCCATGCCCCCTTCGGCGGCGGCGATCAATATACCGCTGGCCAGGTTCATGTTCGCCCAATGATGTGTCGGAAAGCCCTTCATAACGGGGACATTGCGCCATTCTGCCCAGCGCTCGATTTCGCGGCCAAAATAATAGGCCCGGTGCGCCGTGCTACGGTTGCGGGTCGACCCGGCGCCCGATGTCTCGATGACGGGTTGATAGTTGAAGGGCTTATGGACCAGACGCCGTCCCGCCGCTTTCGCTGCCGCCTGAATTTTAGCGGACCCAAGATACGCGAAGATGGAATGAGCAGCGTAAAAATATTCGATAGTCGCCATAAAGCCCTCGAAATTGTGATTGCAACAGGGAAGTCATTAAACCGGAACTATAGCTGGCGATCAATCAACACGCTCGATAAATTGAAAAGGTTAAATATAGAGGAGAATACCTGTGCGCGTGATTGTTATTGGCTGTGGAATTGGTGGGGCGACGATATCTCTGGGGCTCAGTCGCGCTGGAATTTCCCATGTGGTTTTGGAGCAAGCAGGCGAACTGGCCGAAGTCGGTGCCGGATTGCAAATGAGCCCGAATGCGACGCGCGTTCTGCAAAACCTGGGGCTTGGTGATGATCTGGCGCGGTTTTGCGTCGAACCGGCTGCGCATTACTTTACCGAGTCGCGCAACGGCGAGGTGTTGATGAAAACGCCGCTGATGCCCAAGGCGCAGGAAATTTTTGGCGCCCCGTATTACCACGCACATCGGGCCGATTTGCTGGCGGCGCTGGTAAAACGCATGGACCCGGGATGCGTGCGGTTGAACACCGCGGTCGAGTCGGTGGAACAAACGTCTGAGGCTGTGACAGTCCGGTTAAAGGGTGGCGGTGTGGAAATCGGGGACGTGTTGATTGGTGCCGACGGCATACATTCCCTGGTGCGTGAACAGGTGTTCAAGCCCGACCCGCCACGCGAAACCGGATGCGTGGCGTGGCGTGGTCTGGTCCCGGTCAAGGCGGCGCAGGCTCTGGGCTTTGAGCGAAATTCCTATATTTGGATGGGCCCGGATCGCTCCATGGTGCTGTATTATGTGCGCGGTGGGAAAATGTTCAATTGGGTCGGCATTGGTCCGTTCAACGCCAAGGCGCGGGAATCCTGGTCGGCGAAAGGCTCCAAGGCGGCGGCGCTGCGGGAATATGCAGGGTGGCATTCGCAAATCACCGATTTGATCAACGGGACCGACGCTTTGTTCATGACCGCGTTGAATGATCGCGACCCGCTGGAGTCCTGGGTGGCGGGACGCATCGGGTTGATGGGCGACGCAGCGCACGCGATGATGCCGTTCCACGCCCAAGGTGCCGCGCAAAGCATAGAGGATTCCTGGGTGTTGACCCGGTGTCTGGAAGAAGCGGCGGAAGGTGAAGTCGCCGCCGCATTGAAACGTTATGAGGCGTTGCGGTTGACGCGCGCTAACCGGGTGCAACAACAATCGCGCGCGGCGGAACATCTGTTTCACATGACCGACCCCGACGAAATCGCCCGGCGCAACGCCCGCTTCGCCCGGCACGAAGCCAGCAGTCAGGAAGGCTTCCCGCCTGGTCAGCAATGGCTGTTCGCTTACGACGCGGAAAAAGCCGTGCGTGGTGACGACGCCGAATGGCGCGCAATGAGTTGGTGAGCTTTTAGGCTCTATGCGAAATCGCGGATAATTGCGCCAAACTGTTTGATGCTACTTCGGGTGTGGGCGTGGTTGAGCCCTGGCCAGCTCATGCGCAGGATCAATGTGGAGACGCCTAATTCGTCGCGGTAGCGCGCGATTAGGTCGCGGACATGGGCGGCGTCGCCGATGATGAATTTTTCGTCGCACTCGGCGTCGAAGGAGTCCGATAACCCCCCGCTTAATTTGTTGTCCCAGGAATCATAGGCGGCGTATTTTCTAATGATTGGCCCTCGCGCATGGCTCCGTGCGGCGGACGCCGTTTCACCGACGAAACATTCGCGGCATAAAGGCGTTTCTGGAATATCTGTCGCTTCGGCGGGTCTGGCGCCTCGATAGGTCCGGTACATGGCGCTCAAGGCAGGGATATCGGACGTAAAGCTGCCGAGCCACGCATCAGCGATTTTAGCGGCGCGCTCTATGGAGGGTTCGGCGGCACCGCCGACCCACAGCGAACAGCCTTCCGGGTGGCGTGGGCGCAGGGACAGGCCGCAATCCTCGACGGTGAAGTATTTTCCGTGATGGGTCACCCGTTCCTCGCGCCATAACCGGCGGATTAATTCGACTGCTTCGACCAGGCGACCAACCCGTTGTTTCATGGGTATGCCCATGGCTTGGAATTCAGCGTTCCGGTAGCCCATGCCCGCCGCTAGCACATACCCGCCCTCGGACATCCAATCCAGTGTCACGGCCTGTTCGGCGACGGCGATCGGATTCAACATCGACAATAAAAGAATACCGGTGCCCAAGCGCATGCCTTCGGCGTTCGCCGACAACCGCGCCAGTAATTCATGGGGTTGGAACATGCGCATGGGATGAGTGAGAAAATGTTGCGGAACCCAGATCGATTCGAAACCGTTGGCGCGCGCTATGCGCACTTGTTCGGACATATTGGCGATGGCCTGGCCCATATCCTGGTCAGCGTTGAATTGCGGGGACACGAAAAATCCGAATTTCATGACGGTTCTCCTAAAGGGATGTTCCAATTTCGAAACGAAAAACGGCGGGAAACAATAATGCTTCCCGCCGTCTTCAAACCCAAATCGATGGGTTGGATCAATCCATCGGCAGACCCGGGTGGACATTACGCGAACTGGCGATGTCAAGGAAACCGGATTTCAAGGCCGGCATGCCGTTTTCAGCGATCAACTCCGGCGTCCAGCCCCCATTGTGGTGAACCATGCGGATCGGCCGCGGTTGGCTATACAGTGACAATTCGCCGGCGCGTTGGTGGAAAATCTGACCGTTGACGTAATCGGCGCCTTCGGATGCCAGGAACGTGATCAGGGGCGCGATGGCGTCGGCGCGGCTGCGGGTCAGGCGTTCTTCGCGAACGCGGGCTTGTTCTGCGTCTTTCGGCGTCGGCACGGAACGGGTCATGCGCGTATCCGCCGACGGGCAGATCGTGTTGCAGGTAATGCCCTTGTTGCCGTTCTCCATCGCGATGATGCGTCCCATCGCGGCGATGCCCATCTTGGCGGCACCGTAGTTCGCCTGACCGATATTGCCTAGCAAACCCGATGTGGAGCTGCACATGATGATGCGGCCATATTCCTGTTCACGGAACAAATTAATGGCAGTCCGCACGACATTGTAGTGGCCGGTCAGGTGGACGTCGAGAACGTCCTGCCAGTCGTCTGGGGACATTTTGTGGAACATGCGGTCGCGCAAAATACCGGCGGGGTTGAAGATAATGTGCAAGCCGCCCAATTCGTCGCGCGCCTGTTGCACCATGCCAAGACAGTCTTCGTAGCTGGTGACTGATCCAAAATTCGCCGAGGCTTCACCACCGGCGGCTTTGATTTCATTGGCGATAGCAACTGCGGGGCCTTCGTCTCCACCTTCACCGCCACCGCCAACGCCGGGATCGTTCACCAAAACCTTTGCACCGTTTGCGGCGAACATTTTCGCGACTTCGGCACCAACGCCCCGACCGCCGCCCGTGACCATCGCCACGCGACCATCCAACATACCCATATTATTCACTCCTGATGTTCTTGAATTTATCTAATAATTACTGTGGCGCGCAGCACAATTGAAGTCAACACCGGACCCCTGATGGGGTCGCTGATTTGTATGGACGAATCGAGGTATCTAGCCGCCGTCTGGCGACAACCTAACGGCGTAGTCTGGTGACGAGAACCTCCAGGACATGGTGATCATGCGGTCTTCTTCAGCTAACCCGACCAGTCGTTTTTGAAGACCTCTTGTGGCACGACCGACAATAAGGTTTCCTCTGTCGCTGTCGCGATATCTTGCGGCGCGCCCAGAATGTCCCAGACCGACTCCGCCCCATCGATGATCTCGGCGCAAGGTTCATAAAGATGGACTCGCGCGGTGGCGTCCAGCTGCTTTTCCAGATGGTCGAGAACAAGGCCAAGTTTCGCAAGTTAATCCCCATCTTGCCCGATATTAGGTCGCCAGCGCGCAATGAATGACATAGGGGCGCGTTCCCCGACCAATTGCCGCATCAATTGCTTCAAGGCCGCGGTTAACTCTTTTTCATTCATAACGGTGACATAGGCGCGGGTGTTGGCGGCGTCCTGCGTGGCATCGGCAGCCTCGACCGCAAGAGGGTACAACAGATCAATCCTTGCGAGCACCGCAGAGGCTGAAAAGTATGCGCCAGTCATCGTCCTTAAGGTGGAAACCCAAAAACAGCAAATGGCGAAGGCTGATGAGCCTTACGACAAAGGCGACTAAGAGACTGCGAAGCAGCCGCTGGCCCTACTGGTTGAGGCGGGACACCCCAAGCCATTAAATTTTACTGGGATGATGTATAAAAATGGAACCGATTATTGCACAGACTTGTCCATTGCCTGTAAATATTTTGAGAAGGCCGCGCTAAAGAATTATGCCGCCGCGCAAGGCCCCTGAAAGGACGCCATGTTAAACGGTGACTACCAGTGTTAAGCATTTGGGAAAAGTCTACGTACGTTAATACCGGTGTGGTGGATATTTAGGAGACCGAAATGGGGCGGAAGATTTTACTGATCACCACGGATCAGCAGCGCTATGACGCGTTGGGATGTAATGGCGGGGCTGTGGCGCGGACGCCGGCGATTGATCGTTTGGCGGCGTCGGGGTTGAATTTTCATCAGGCGCGGAACCAGAACACGGTGTGCATGCCGGAACGCGCCACTATCCTGACGGGGCAATACATCAACACCCACGGCGTCACCTCAAACGGCATTCCCTTGCCCGTGGACGCTCCCAATCTGGCGGCCTATCTGAACGATAACGGGTATCGCACCGCATTGTTGGGCAAGGCGCATTTCGAACCGGCCTCGCACACCGAATATTTTGAAAATTGGGCGGCAACGAAGGGCGAGACCGGGCCGCATCGCGGGTTCGACCGGATGGAGCTGTGCGGTCATACGGGGCGACCAGGGCGCAGCCTGACCCATTACCCGCGCTGGTTGCGGGATAATTTTCCGGGCGATGTCGATGGCTTTCATGAATACACTGCGAATAACGGGCCCAGCGGGCGTGGTGGCGGCGATAGTTTGGCTCCGCAGGTCTGGCACAACCCGATCCCGCGCGGCCATTACCATACCGACTGGACGGCGGACCGCACCATCGCGTTTCTGGACTCCCTGGGTTCGGATGAAGATTGGTTCGTATGGATGAGCTTCCCCGATCCGCACCACCCGTGGGACCCGCCGCAAAGCGAGCTTGATCGCGTGGATTGGCGTGACCTGGACTTGCCGCCGGGGTATCCGGGGTCGCCCGAGCGCACGGCGGATATCCTGCGCGACAAGCCGCGTCACTGGCTGGAATGGTTTGAAGGGCGCGGGCAGTTCAATTTTGAAGTGCCCGCAGACCTGGTGCCCGCGCAATTGACGGCGGACCAAATTCGTGAAGTCAACGCTATGGTACATGTGGAAAACGAATTGATCGACGAGGCGGTGGACCGGGTCATGGGCCATATCGATGGGCTCGGCTGGGGTGAGGACACGGATGTCTTCTATACTACTGATCACGGTGAACTTCAGGGCGATTTCGGGATGTTGTTCAAGGGGCCCTACCATGTCGAAGGCCTGATGCATCTGCCGTTTATCTGGCGTCCGGCGCCTTCAGCAGGGGTGACGCCGGCGGAGATTGACGCGCCGGTAGGGCATGTGGATTTGGCGCCGACGATCTGCGCCGCCGCCGGATTGGTGGTTCCCGAGTGGATGCAGGGCGCACCGCTGCCGACCAGCGTTGAAGATGGGAAAGGCCGCGAGCGTACCATCACCGAATGGCAGGATGGGTATGCGGGCAATGATATCGTCATGCGCACGCTCTACCGCGACGGCTATATCTGTACCGCGTATGAAAAGACGAACTATTACGATGACGGCGTGGGCGAGTTGTACAATCTGGCCGAAGATCCAGCGCAGTGGCGCAATCTGTGGGACGACCTGGCACAACAATCCCTGAAATCGGATTTAATCGCCGATCTCTACGACAATTTGCCGGAAGGCCGAGACGAACCTTTAGAGAAAGTGGCGCAAGTTTAAGGGTTCACCTTGATGACCCGGCCCAGATCCTTCGGCAAGGGCAGGGCGGCGTGGGCGTCGCGGACTTGGCGAATCCAGTCCAGCATGTCGTCGGGCATGGGCGCTACCTTGCGTATGGACATGTCGATATGCAACGAGATGAACTCGGCGGTGGCGGCCAGATACCCGTCGGTTTCGTGGAACATCTCAAGCCAGAAATGCACCCGTTTGGCGTCGCACTGGATGACCTGGGCGGTGAAGCGCAGCGGGTCGCCCTCCAGGACTTCCTGACGATAGGTAATGTGAATGTCACCGACGAAGGTCGCGGAATTGGTCCGGGCCTTGTATTCGGGGGTTAGCCCCAGATAGTCAGTCAACACGTCGGAGGCCTGATCGAAGGCGAGCAGGTAATAGGCCAAATTCATGTGGCCGTTATGGTCGATCCATTCGGGCTTGACGATGGTTCCCGGCAATGCGGCGGGGACGGGAATGGGCGTGGTGCGGATTTTGGATTTGGGAATGTCGAGAAGGGTGGTCACAAAACTACCTGTACTTGGGGGAGGAATTGAATTCGGGGCGGGAAGCTACCAAGCCGAGCCGCTTATTTCAATTCGCCAGAATCATATCGGCGGCTTTTTCCGCGATCATGATCGTCGGCGCGTTGGTGTTGCCGCAGATCACATTGGGCATAACCGACGCATCGACCACGCGCAGGCCTTCCATGCCATGCACCGCCAGGCTGGGATCGACCACCGCCTTCGGGTCAACGCCCATTTTGCAGGTGCCCGCCGGATGCCAGTTGGAGGCGCCGGTGCGCCGGGCGTATTCCAGGAAAGCATCGTCGTCTTGTGCGTCGGGTCCGGGGCCCATTTCGAAGTCGAAATAGGGCTTCATGGCGGGCGCCTCCATCATACGGCGCGCCATCCACATACCGGCGATTGAGGTCTTTCGGTCGCCTTCGGTCGCCAACATGTTGTGCCAGATCGCCGGGTGCGCATGGGGGTCAGTTGATTTCGCATGGACATGGCCGCGCCCGTCCAGGCGTAACATGGTCACTCCGATGGTGACGCCGGGTTCCCGGTCCAGCTTGCGATCCTCGACGGCCTGGTAGGTCGCGGGCAGGATTTGGAACTGCACATCGGGAGACGCTAATTCGGGCCGGGTGCGCACAAAGGCGCCGATGGGTAGTGTCGGCAGGGACAGCACTCCCTTGCGTCCGACGATGTATTTCAAGCCCTCGCCCAAGGCGCGCAATCCGCGCACCCGATCGTTGAAGGTCAGCGCATTCTTGACGCGCCAGCGCATACGAACAACGAAATGGTCCTGTAAATTTTCGCCGACGCCGGGCAGCGCGTGGGTGAGTGGAATGCCAAGTTTGGCGAGATGCTCCGGGTCGCCAACGCCGGACAACTCCAACAATTGCGGAGAGGCGAAGGCACCGCCGGACAGGATGACGGCGCGCGCGGCGCGGGCTTCACGGGCACCGCCGTTTTGTTCAAAGGCCACGCCTGCCGCGCGTTTGCCGTCAAAGAGGACGCGTGTGGCGATGGCGTTGGCTTCGATGTCGAGATTGGAACGACTACGCGCCGGTTTCAAATAGGCGACGGAGGTGCTGCTGCGCCGACCGTTGCGGATCGTAGCTTGATGGTACCCGATGCCTTCCTGGACACGACCATTGATATCTTCGTTATAGGGGATGCCGATTTCCTGGCCTGCGGCGATCATGGCCTCGCAGATGACGCTGCGTTCGCCCACATCCGACACGCTCAACGGGCCGCCGACGCCGTGGATGTCGCTTTCGCCGCGCTGGTTGTCCTCGGCGCGTTTGAAATAGGGCAGGACTTCGTCATACGACCAGCCCCGGCATCCCATTTGCGCCCACATGTCGAAATCCTCGACCTGGCCGCGCACATAGACCATCCCATTGATCGAACTCGATCCGCCGATCACCTTGCCGCGCGGCAGGAAGTATTTCTGGCCATAGAGATATTCTTCGGGCTCGGATTCCAGGCACCAGTTGACGTCGGGGTTGGAGACATTCTTGCCATAACCCAGCGGCACGTGAATCCAGGGGTTTCGGTCTTCGGGACCCGCTTCCAACAACAAGACCTTGTTCGCGGACGATGCGCTCAAACGGTTGGCGAGGACACAGCCCGCCGACCCGGCACCGACAATGATATAATCGTAATCCATTGGGTAGACCCTCAGTCCGGAATCTCAATATCAAGCAGCGGCGCATGTTGTTGCGCGCCGTAAATATCGGTGTCGCCGGGGTCGCCGGATTTATACAACCGGGGCACGGTGATCTTGATGGCGTAGGCGACGTCATAAGGAATGATCGACACCTCGTTATCGGACACGCCGTAGAGTTGCGCTATCAATCCTGGCTGCAAGACGCCGCTGTCGCGGACATGGATGTAGGTTTCCTCGGTTTCGAACATGAGGTCGAGTGTGCACAGTAACGCGCCCGCGTTTTTGGAGCGCAGGACGCTTGTCAATTCAGCTAAAGTCGCCATTATTTTAACACCTTACACTGACACATATTCGATTGGAAACGGCTCCAATGGATCGTCAATTTCCATGCGGTGCCAAATATTGAACTGGTATGTCATGCCGACGGGCATATCGGATGGCGAAAACGGGATCGCCAGATTTCCAGAAATGCATTTGCGGCCTGGAAAGTCCGTGTGCAACAATGCATAGCGCGCCTTGGCCATGATGGCTTTGCTGGTGTCTGCGTCGCTGGCCAGGACATCGACCAGAAGGCCGATTTCATGGCCGTTGAAATCCTGCACGGGTTCGCGCGGGCCCATGGTCGCGTTCTTCCCGTAAACGCGGACGTTGAGCCGGTAGGAGTCCTTGGCGACGCCCAGATTCTGGGCTTCCAGCGCGACGCGTTCGTGACAGGATTCGATGAAGTCGTCGATCACTGAAATCAGGATCGGGTCACGGACCCCGGCGATGAAGACCGTGCGGTATCCCGATTCCTTCACGCCTTCCAGCTTCACCGTATAAGCGGCGGACGGTTCAAACTGGCTGCCGCTGACTTTGACGATTCGCTCGTCGAGTTGTTCGTAAACGGAATCAATCGTGACCAGTGTACCGTCTGGTTCCTCCAGACGATACGGGCTGGGATTTTCATACAAGGTGTGGGCGGCGATGCGCATACGCGTACAGCGCTTGTCCGGATGGCCCGGTTCGACCAGGAAATGATCGTCGCGTAACGTGCCGATCACACAATCTTGCCCCGGTCGCGGCGTCGTTACTTGCCCTGCGCATTCGATGATTTTCGACAGATGCCACGATAAGCCCGCATGGGCGCCGCGCATCAGGGGAATGGCGGAATAGATCGAGGCGTCGGTCGCACGACCCGCCAGCACCACTTGGGCGCCGCCTTTCAGGGCGGCTTGAAAAGGCTCGACCCCCATCATGGCAACGACCCGTTCGCTTTGGTCGATTTCATCGTCGGTGAGTTCCGCGATGGGACCCAGGGATTCGATCTTGCCGTCGGCGAGTTTGGCCTTCAGATATTCGGCGGATTGTTCGGAATGTATTAGCGCCATGTCGAAATGCAAATTTTTCTCAGTGGCGATTTCTTCGACCACTTCGCGCACCAGCGCCAATTGCGGTTCGCTGCCGCCCCCGCCCGCCGATCCAATCAACATGGGAATTTTCTTGTCGACGGCGGCTTCGAGCATCAGCGACAAGTCGCGCTTCAACGCTTGCCGGGACACGAAAGGAACGCCTTCGCCCAGATAATGCGGCCCGGGGTCCATGGAGCCGCTATCGGCGGCGATGAAGTCTAAATTTTGTTCAAGGCCCCGCTGAAACGCTTTTTCGGTATAGCCATATCCCAGCATTCCCGTCGTCGCCATCATCCGTATTTCTGGCATTTTCATCCCCTGCTGTTATCCCGAGACACGGTAGCCCAGGAATTTCGGGTTGACCAGTCTAACCAAAGCAAGGCTAACCAAATCTGGGCGAATCGGTTCCGGTCGGATAAGCTGCCGTTCGGACGAATTCAGGGGGACAAGGGACATGATGGAATCGGCGTTTAAGGAATTGATGGACATTCGGGGCCTGGGTGCGCCCGACGACGATGAGGTAGAGATCACCGGCGCGGACCCGGTGTTTTCCAGTAAGTTCAAGATTGGGGAAACTTGCGCCACGGTGCTGGCGGGGATTGGCGTTGCGGTAACCGACATCGTGGAGGAACGGTTAGGCAGTCGCCAGAAAGTTTCCGTCGATGTGCGGCGTGCGGCGGCGGCGTTGCGCAGCACGTCGTATCTGTACACCCAGGGCGCGGGCGGGGCGTTTGCGCCGATGCCGTCCAACCCGGACATGGAACACATGCGCACCATCACCCAGCCCTGGCCCGCCAAGGATGGCCGTTGGTTTCTGCCGCATTTCAATCTGGATCATTTGCGCGACCGGGTGCTGGGCGTTTTAAAATGCGACGCGACGTCGGACTCCGTGCGCGACGCGGTTGCGCGATGGGACGCGTTGGAGCTGGAAGCCGCCATTGCCGAGGCGCGGGCGTGCGGTGCCATGGTGCGGACCAATTCGGAATGGCTCGACCACCCCCATGGCGAGGGATTGGCGTCCAAGCCGTTGGTTGAAATCACTAAGATCGGCGACAGCGACCCGGAACCTTTTACCAAATACAGCTCGCCCTTGGCGGGTGTCCGGGTGCTAGATTTGACGCGCATCCTCGCGGGTCCTATCGCCGCGCGAACCTTGGCGGAAAATGGCGCGGATGTATTGATGGTGACCGCCGAAGGCCTGCCGCAGGTTATGGAACATGTGATGGACACCAGCCATGGTAAGCGCAGCACTTATCTGAACCTGACGGATGCGGCGGATGCGGAGACGTTGAAAAACCTGGCGCGCGGCGCGGATGTGTTCTCGCAAGGCTATCGACCGGGCGTCATGGCCGGGCATGGTTTTGGGCCCGAAGAATTGGCCGCACTACGGCCCGGAATCATCTATCTGTCGATCAGTTGTTATGGCGCGGAAGGCCCCTTTAAAGATCGCGCCGGGTGGGAGCAATTGGGGCAGACCGTCACGGGTATTTGTCATGATGGCGGCGACAATGGGCCCGCCCTGCTGCCCGCGTCGGCCTGTGATTATACGACCGGATATCTGGGCGCCTACGGTGTGTTGTTGGCGTTGGCGCGGCGTGCGCGCGATGGCGGCAGCTATCATGTGAAAGTGTCGCTATGCCAATCTGGTATGTACATTTACCGTAACGGCAAGACGAATTTTCGGGAACCGGACATGGATTTGTCGCGCGCTGAAATCGCCGCGATGCACACGCAGTCTGACACGGGGCATGGCGCGATCCGGCATTTGGCGCCGGTGTTGCAGCTGTCCCAAACCCAACCGAAATGGCACCGGCCAACGCCGGTGCTGGGGTCAGATGCAGCGGCGTGGTTGGAGTTGGATTTATGATGGCGACATTATCGTTGGAAGACCGCGAGGCCATTTACACCATGTTGAAGCGTTACCTGTGGTGCATGGACACGACCCACATCGACGGCGTGGTGGAAACATTTACGCTGGACGGTGAGGTCAAAGATGTGACCGGCAAGCGTTGGGATGCGGCAGCGGGGGGCGCGCGCGGGTTTGCCACGCATTTCCTGACCTTGCCCGACCGCCCGGACGCGCAGCATTGGGTCCAGCACATGTTTGTGGAAGACGCGGGGGATGGCGGGGCTGGCGACGCGTGGCGGGTCGTGTCCTACTGGGCGTCGCTGGCCTGGGCGCTCGGCAGCGATGAAAAATTCGTTCGGCTGTTGGGCAGCTATCGCGACACCTGCGTGAAGGTGGACGGCATCTGGCTGATTCGGGAGAAAATTATCGATCCGTGGAGTGGCGCCGGCGTGCCTGCTGGCGGCGCCTTCGCGCTTTGAGGATTGGAAACAAACATGACGAATTTGAAGATCGGGCAAGCGCCCCGGCGTCGTGAAGACACGCGGTTTCTGACCGGTTCGGGCCGGTATATCGACGACCTTGCGTTTGATGGCCTGGTCTATGCGGTTGTGGTGCGCTCCACTCACGGCCATGCCCGTATTAACGCCGTCGACATCAGCGACGCGATGAAGGCGCCGGGCGTCTTGGCAGTGCTGACCGGGGTGGATCAGGCCGCGGCCGGGATTGAACCGATGCCGCCTTATGAACGTGCGAACCCGCATTCCGGTGAAGCGTTCTCCTATCCCGACCAATACCCGCTGGCGGTTGACGTGGCGCGGTATGGCGGTCAACCGGTGGCGCTGGTGGTGGCGGAATCCCAGAACCAGGCGCGCGATGCGGCGGAATTGGTGTCTGTCGATTATGACGCAGCGCCGGCGATCACCACGATCGACGTGGCGCGGGAAGACCCCGCTAACTACTGTCTGCAATGGCGCACAGGCGATGACACTGCGGTGGCCGCCGGTATGAAGGCCGCGGCGCATGTGACGTCCATGTTGTTTCACAATCACCGTATCGTCACCAACCCGATGGAGCCACGTGGCGGGGTCGGAGCTTTTGATCCCGACAGCAGGCGCTATACTTTGACCGTCTCAGCCCAAAGTATTCATAACGCGCGGGATCATATCGCGGTGTCGCTGGGGGTTGCACCAAGCGATGTTCGGGTTGTCGCGGAGGATGTCGGCGGTGGCTTTGGCTCGAAGAATTTCATGTACGCCGAACAGGTTTTGGTGCTGTGGGCCGCGCGCGTCACGGGGCGCCAGGTGAAGTGGATCAACGAGCGCAGTGACGGCTTCGTGTCCGATCAACAGGCGCGCGATCATACGGCGATGGCGGAACTGGCACTTGATGGCGAGGGTCGGTTTCTGGCGTTTCGGTTGAATGGGTGCGGCAATCTTGGCGCCTATCTGACCGGCGGCATGGGTCGCCTTCACACCGATCAGTTCGCAGCCCTGCCAGGAGGGCCTTATATCATTCCCGCCATCCACTTGACCGTCGCCGCCGTGTACACCAACACGGTGCCCATCGGTGTATCGCGGGGGCCTGGTTATGCCGAATCGTCAAATATCATTGAACGGTTGATTGACCGGGCGGCGGCGGAAATGCAGCTCGACCGGTTTGAGCTGCGCCGCCGAAATCTGGCCTCCATCGCGCCATATGCGCATCCCATGGGCCTGACCATTGATAGCGGCGCGTACCTGGAAAATTTTGATGCGGCGGTCGCTCGCGCTTGCAACGAATTTGAAAATCGTCAACGTGACGCCGAATCGCGGGGGCGTCGACGCGGTCTTGGGGTCGTCTATCACATCAAGGCGACCTTTGGCGTGCCGGTGGAAAATGTCGAGCTGACCTTTGGCCCTGACGATCACCTGACTTTGGTGACGGGCACGCAATCCATTGGCCAGGGCCATGAAACCACGTTTCCGCAAATTTTGTCGGACTTGTTGGGCGTGCCGTTTGACCAGATTCGATATTGCGATGGCGACACCGACCTTATTCCCAAAGGCGGGGGTCATGGCAGTTCCCGCGCGACATCAATGGCTGGGACGGCGATGTACCGCGCGGTTCAGGACATCATCGCCAAGGGACGCCGCGTCGCCGCACATGCACTGGAAGCCGCCGAGGCGGATATTGAATTTCACGACGGCCGTTTTCAGGTCGCGGGCACGGACCGGGATCTGGACATCATGGCGGTGGCGAAACTGGCCCGTGATGCAGGCGAAGAGGGAGGGCGTGGCCTGGACACGTTCCATGAATATATCCGCGAAGCGCATACCTTTCCCAATGGATGCCACATCGCCGAAGTAGAGGTTGATCCGGAAACCGGCACCGTGGCGCTAAAGCGCTATACCGGCGCCGATGATTACGGAACCATCATCAACCCCATGGTCATTGAAGGACAGGTGCATGGCGCCATCGCCCAGGGCGTGGGCCAAGGCTTGATGGAACGCGCGGTGTATGAAGAGGGCAGCGGACAATTGCTGTCGGGGTCGTTTATGGACTACCCCATGCCGCGCGCCGCCGATGTCCCATCCTTCGATTTGACCTTCAATGAAATTGCCTGCACCACCAACCCGCTGGGCGTGAAGGGCAGCGGCGAGGGCGGCGCAATCGCGGGGCTTCCTGCGATCGCTAATGCGGTGTTGGACGCGCTGGAACCTTACGGCGTTACCGAAATAGTCGGCCCAGCGACCCCGGAGAATGTGTGGCGGGCGATACAGAACGCCGCAGGGGGATAAAAGAGGCTGGCCTCGCCCAGCGTGACCGGTCAGGATCAACAAAATTTGAACAGGAATGAAGGTGTAAGTGAATGGCTTGGAAACGCGTGGTGACGGAAATTGGCATGGGGACGGACATTCGCGGCGGGGGCGGCGACAATACGAAAGCCGCCGTTCGCGCGCTGAAGGACGCGCTGTGGCACAACTCATTATCGGTGGCCGCCGCGTTAGGATTGGATGTCGATTCGATGCAGGTAGACGTCACCATCGGCGCCCCTAAACCCGACACGGTTGATAGGGCCGCCGTGCTGGCGGTGTTGCCGCATGGAACCGGCACGGTGACTGTTGTCGAAGGCGGTTTGGAAATTCCCAACGATGCGGGCACGGATGTGACCATCATGGCCAGTGCCGCCGCCGTCGTGCGTCTCGACCTGCCGTAACCAGATATAGAGGACAACAAATTATGACAGCAAAACGCGTCATTCTTGAAATGGGAACCGGCAATGATTTGCACGGGGGGGATTACACCAAGGCGGCGAAGCGCGCGGTGCAGGACGCGCTTCATCATAGTTCGCTTACTATGATCCGCACGCTCGGCGTGGATAAAAAGGATGTCCAGGTAGACGTTACCATTGGTGTGCAAAAACCCGGCGAAGTGGACATTGATGCGGTGAAGGCAACTCTGCCCGTGGGGACAGTCACCGTGCGCGCGGTCAAAGGCGGCTTGGACGTCGCCCATGATGAAGGCGGCGACACGGCGGTCATCGCCAACGCCGCCGTCGAGGTGCGACTCGATCTGCCGTAGGACAAGGTGATGCTGGATTTCGATCTTCGCACAACTCAAATTCACTTGGAATTAAACGGGAGTAAAGAACATGGATGCAGCGGAACTCGTGGCGCGGTTTTCGGCAGCGGTCGACGGCCAGGGCGAATATTCACACAAGGCCGCGGTCGCGATTATCAATGAAATCAAGGAAGACCTCGACGAGGTCGCGGGCGCCATGTCTTATTTAACCGGCAGTGGTGGCAACGCGCTGCAGGCGTTCTACCGCTCGGAAAACCTCAGTCTGCTGAAGGTCCGCTTCCCCAATGGCCGCCGTACGCCGCCGCATGATCATGGCTCCTGGGCGGCGATCCTGATGTTGTCGGGGTCGGAACGAAATTCGGTTTACAAACGCAATGACGACGGATCGTTGACCTATGAACGCTCGGTCGATTTGGAGCCGGGGTCGGTCTTCTTCATGCCCGCAGGCGCTGTGCATGTCGCAGAATGCACCAGTGATGATCCCGCCATTGGCCTGCATGTTTACGGCGGCAACGTGTTGGGCGTGGAACGCAAAATGTGGGATCCGGACACGTTGAAGGAACAGGAACTCGACTGGTCAAAATACGAAGACCTGGCTCGACGCGCCTCGGCGGCAGACGGTGCCCCGCTGGCGTAGGGTTTGGGGCGTGGGCTAGCTTCCCCAGGCTTCCTTCAACACCCGCATCCAGTTTTCGCCCAGGATTTTGACGATGCGGCCCTCCGACCATCCCCGGCGCACCATCGCGTCGGTGTAGTTGGGGAAGTCGGAGATTATTTTGAGTCCCTTGGCGGTGGTGGGAATGTCGCCGACGCCTTTGGGGACCAGGCGGCGGGCGTAGCCTTTGTCGTGGCGTAAATATTCGAAGAAATCATCGCCCTGATCTTGCGTGAAATCGGTGCCGATTCCGACATTGTCTTCGCCCAACAGATTGATCAGGTACTCCATGGCTTCCACGCAGTCATCGACGGTGGTGGCGGCTGCCGTCGGCAGGAAGGGCGGATAGCTGGCGAACCCGACAAAGCCGCCGCGGTCGACGATCAGGCGCAGCAGGTCGTCGGGTTTGTTGCGGGGAAAGTCCAACAACCCGGTGGGCACGCAATGGGTGAAGGCGACCGGCTTCTTGGAATACAGGATAGCGTCTTCGCTGGTTTTCAAACCCACATGGGACAAGTCCAACAGGATGCCGACGCGGTTCATCTCGTCGATCACTTCGCGCCCGAAACCCGACAGGCCAGTATCCACGGTTTCCCAACACCCGGAACCGGACAGGTTTTGTGTGTTGTAAGTCAATTGCATGACGCCGACGCCGAGATCCTTGAATACTTTTAGGAAGCCGATCTGGTCTTCGATTCCCGAGGTGTTCTGCCACCCCAGAATTATGCCGACCTTGCCTTCGGCCTTGGCGCGGCGGATGTCGTCGGTGGTGAAGACCTGCAACAACAAATCATCATGTTCGGCGAACCAATGTTTCCACTGGGCGATATTGTTCATGACGCCGCGAAAATCATCCCAGACGCAACATGTGCAATTGGCGGCGGTCAATCCGCCGTCGCGCATCGCTTCAAACACCGAACGGCTCCACTTGGAAATAATAAGACCGTCGATGATGATGTTGTCGTTGTGAAGATTGGACATTTGATCCCCTGGATTTATGTGGCTCCCGATAGCATCGACATTTTAACGATCAGCGCAAGACTAGCTCTCGTCCGGCCGAAAATATCATGGCGTGCCGTGACTTATACTGTTGAATATGCGAAGCCAGGCCTTTGTTGGACCGCTATGCGGTTGTGAATTGTGAAAGGAACTATTGATGGCGGGTCCGTTGGATGGCGTTCGGGTAATTGATCTTTCAACCGTGATGTATGGGCCGTATTGCACCATGATTCTGGGTGAAATGGGCGCGGATATTATCAAGGTCGAACCGCCTTCGGGCGACATTACCCGACAGGTTGGCGAATCCCGCACCCCTGGCATGGCGTCGGGGTTTTTGGGCAAGGGGCGCAACAAGCGAAGCCTCGCGCTGGATCTGAAACAGGAAGCGGCGCGCGAGGCATTGTACAAATTCGTCGCCACCGCCGACGTGTTCATCCACAACATCCGGCCCCGCGCCGCCGCGCGGTTGGGCATTGATTATGACACCATCAAATCGTACCGGCCCGACATCGTGTATTGCGCCGCCGTCGGATTTTTGCCGGACGGGCCCTATGCGGAACGGCCCGCCTATGACGATCTGATCCAGGGGATGTCCGGTTTGGCCTGGCTGCAGGGGCAGGTCACGGGCGAACCGCGCTATGCGCCCAGCGTCATCGCCGACAAGACGTCGGGTTTGTTTGCGTTGTACGCCGTGATGATGGCGTTGTTTCATCGCGAACGCACCGGGGAGGGGCAGAAGGTGGATGTCGGCATGTTTGAATCATTTGCGTCCTTTGTGCTGCCCGAACATATGCAAGGCCGGACTTATGATCCGCCCACGCGCCCGGCGGGGTATCAACGGCTGTTGACAAAAAACCGTCGCCCCTATCCCACCAGGGATGGGCATATCTGCGCACTACCCTATATCGACCGGCATTGGCGTCGTTTGTTTGAATTGACTGACCAGGCGGAACTGGCGGACGATCCGCGCTTTGTCGATATGGCGAACCGAACCCGCAACATCGATGTGCTCTATGGAATTTTAGGCGAAATTCTTTTGACGAAGACGACGGAAGAGTGGCTGGACTTGTTTGCAGAAAACGATATCCCCGGCGCGAAGATGCATTCGCTGGAAGACTTGTTCGACGATCCGCATTTGGAGGCGGTCAATTTTTTCGGCAACGAAGATCATCCCACCGAAGGCCGTCTGAAGCACATACGCCCGCCAATTCGGATGTCAAAATCTAAGCCCGGTCCGGGTCGCCCCGCCGAACACACAGGCCAAAGCACCCGCGACCTGTTGCGCCAGGCGGGCATGAGCGACGCTGAAATTGACACGTTGATCGCCAACCGTGCGGCGGGGGAACATGCCGAAGGTTAAAACCGCTTCGCCGTTATATCTTTTTGGCCCAAGCGTCCAATTTAGGCAATAAATCGTCCGCCGTTTCGGAATCGGCGCTGATGACAAGTCGCTCCACGCCGGCGTCTTCATAGGCGGCCCACGCATCGGGGTCGTGTTCTGCGCCAAAGGCGGTGATGGGGATGGAGCGGCCTGCGGCTTTTTCCATCTCGCGGAATTCCGGAATTTTTTCCACCAGTGAGTATGCCGGGCGCTGTGCGTGCGGCATCCAGACATCGCCATAGGCCAGGGCGCGCCTGGCGCCGTAGGGGAATTCGCCGCCGACGACCACGGGAAGGGGGTCTTGAATCGGTTTGGGCCATGTCATCATGGGGTCGAAATTGACAAAGTCGCCATGGTATTCGGGTTTTGCTTCGGTCCAGATCATGCGCATGGCTTCAATTTTTTCGCGCATGACCTTGTGGCGGGTTTTAAAGGCGACGCCATGGTTCGCCATTTCATCGGCGTTCCATCCCGTTCCAATGCCAAACAGAAAGCGGCCCTTGGAGATCTGATCGATGGTGGCGACCTGCTTGGCGGTTTGAATAACGTCGCGTTGCGGCACGAGACAGATCCCAGATCCAATTTTCAACGTCGTCGTCACTGCCGCCGCGGCACCCATCACGACGAATGGGTCCATGACATCGTAATACCGTTTCGGCAATTCCCCGCCTTTCGGCCACGCGGAATCGCGCGACAGGGGAATATGGCTGTGTTCGGGAAACCACATCGATTCAAAGCCCCGGTCCTCCAGTGCGCCCGCCAGATCCGTGGGCGAAATCGCATAATCGGTGCAGAACATGGCGACGCCAATCTTCATTGGTCTTATCCTTTTAACGGAGAGAGGATGCCCGGAACATTTCGGGCGACGCTTTAATAGGTGTCGAACATTCGTTGTATTTCAGTGGGGTCGCTGGTGCGCGTCAACGCCAGCATCAAAAGAATGCGCGCTTTTTGAGGCGTTAAATTATCGCCGATGATAGCGCCGGGGACGCTTTGCGATTTGCCCTTTAACACGCGGCCGCTGCCCACGCGGTTGCTTTGCACGACGACAACGCCCTGGTCGACGGCGTGGTTTAACGCGACGACATCGGCAGGCGTGCCTGACCCTGACCCGAGCCCGGCGGAGACGATCCCGCGCGCGCCAGCGGCGACAAAGGCGTCGACTGCCGCCCCGTCCGACCCGGCATAGGACAACAAAATATCCACGCGGGGCAATTCTTTCAAATCCATCACATCGAATTCCGCGTCGGGCGCATGGCGGCGTGTGGGGCGGCGATAAATTTCGATGGTTCCATCGCCATCCGCATGACCCAAAATGCCAAGATCGGGCGAGCGGAAGGTCTGCAGTCGGTAGGTCGAGGTTTTTGTGACGTCCCGCGCCGCTTGGATTTCATCGTTTAATACGACGAGAACGCCAAGTCCTTGCGCGGCTTCACAGCCAGCCACGCGGATCGCGTTCATCAAATTCATACCACCATCCGCCCCATAGGCGCTGGACGGGCGCATCGCCCCGACCATCACGACGGGAAGCTTGGTCTTTACGGTGAGGTTCAGATAGTACGCGGTTTCTTCCAACGTCGCGGTGCCGTGAGTTACGACAATTCCGTTCAAATTCGGGTCGCTTTTGGCTGTCTCTTCGATCAAGGGGACAAGGTCGAGCCATTCCGCCGGGCCCATCGCCGTGCTGGACACGGCGCGGAAGGGAATGGGCACGACATCGGCGATTTGTTTGACTTCGGAATGCCATTCGACCAACCCGGCCGCATCGTATTTTTTGCCGGTGCTGACATAATTGACCAAGTCATATCCGTCGCGTCCAATCGAAGAGATCGTGCCCCCGGTTCCGATGACTGCGATCCGACTCATAAGGCCGGACCTTGCCGGATGGCGTCAGCGATGGATCGTTTCAAATATTGGCCGTCCGATTCCGCGCCGTGGAAGTCGCCGTTCTCCACCATGATCTTGCCGCGCAGCACGGTCAGTGTCGGCCAGACCGAAACCTCATGTCCTTCCCACGGCGAATAATCAGTTTCGTGCAAATCTTCCTTCCGCACGATGCGTTTTTCGTCCGGATCCAATACCGTGATGTCAGCGTCGCTGCCGACTGCAATGGCGCCCTTGCGCGGATACATGCCCATGATTCGCGCGGCGTTCGATGAGGTTGTGTCGACGAATTGTTCTAATGAAAAGCCGCGTTTGTCGATCATTTCTGTGTACATCACGGCGATTCGAGGCTCGACGCCGGAATTGCCGCCGGTGGTGTCGTCGATCTGATCACCTTGCACTTTGACCGACAGATTGCAGCAGACCTCATCCGTTGCCACCACGTTGATCGCGCCATTGCGCGCGCCCTCCCAGAGGGCCGCTTGATCGGATTGCGATTTGAGCGAGGGATAGGTGTGGTACATCTGCCCGTTGGGACGTTTGTAGTCTTCGCTGTTGTACAACAGGTATTGATGCAGTGTTTCGCCATAGATAGGAAAGCCGCGCGCGCGGGATTCGGCAATTGCCGACACTCCGGTTGCAGCGCTGACATGCATCATGTAAAGGGCGGCGCCTTCGATGTTTTCCGCCAGCCGGATAATGCGGCGGAAGGAAATGTCTTCGGACAAGGTGTTGTGGACTTCCGCCAGGTTTTCGAAACTGCCGCGGCCTTCGCGAAACAGCTTTTCGTACATATGCATGACGATGTCGTTGTCTTCGGAATGGATCACGCCCAATCCGCCATGCTTCGCCAATTGTTTGAGAATTTCCCAGATGTCGCCGAAATGCACCATGCGCCCGCGTCGGCTGGGTGTAATGTCGGTGGTGAACACCTTGACCGTGGGATAACCCGCCTGCACCGCTTCGCCCAATTCACCGATGATTGATGGCGGTACGGCGCCGCGCAGCATTAGGTGATACGCGTAATCGCAATAACACTTTCCCGCCCAGTCCTCGTCGCGGGTCTCGATCATGTCGGGGATGCTTTGGCCTGTCTCACCGGCGGCGAAATCGATCAATGTCGTTGTGCCGCCGTAAAGGGCGGCGCGGCTGACCTGGGATGGCGGCGCGCTTTGGGTGGCTTCGCCGCCTTCCTCCAGCGCTGGAATATGCCAGGCACAGTGGACATGGGGGTCAACGCCGCCAGGCATGACGATCTTGCCGGTCGCATCGATCGTTCGTGTGGCCTCGCCCAGACTTCCCGGTGCGCCCAGGGCAGCGATGGTCTCGCCTTGTACGGCGATGTCCCATTTTCCCGTCCCGTGCGGGGTGACCACCCGGTCTCCGCGTATAATCAAGTCGAACATCGATTTCCCTTCCTCAAGCTAAATTTGACGTATTGTCGCGCCGGGCGATGGTTTCAGCAACCTCGGCGTTCACCGCCTCCAATAATGTTTCGAACCAGGAGCCTGGCAAGTCTTTGGTGATGAATACAAATTTGCTGTCATGTGTGTCGTCCGGCCAGGCGTCCAACCACAGGAGCGGATGGATGACATTTTGCACCCCGTGAATAATGGCGGGGCTGTCGGGGCTTTCCACCAAATTCACGATTCCCTTCAGGCGCAGCAAATCGGGGCCACAATGTTCGGCCAGAATTTCTAGGAACAACGTCAGGGCGACCGCGTGAACGGGTTGGGTCCAGGTGAACGCGTGTGCGCGGATGGAATCGTCATGCCGATTGGGGTCGTGGTGATGATGGTCGTGCGTAAAGTCGACCTTGAGCCAATCTTGCACCGCGTCGGATTTCGCCGAGGGGTCGTACAAGCCCGCATCGAACAGTTGCGCGGGGTCGATCTCGCCCTGGGTGACGGGCAACACGGGCGCCGCCGGGTTCAAGGCGTGCAGCCGCTCTGGTAAATTTGACGCCTCCGGGTCCGCAAGGTCGGTTTTGGTCAACACGACCCGGTCGGCGACGGCGGCCTGGCGAACCGATTCATCGTGTCGGTCCAGGGTCGCCGCTCCGTTCACGGCATCCACCGTCGTTACCACGCCTTCCAATCGAATGGCACCCGCCAGCGCCTTGTCGGTCATCAGCGCGTGCAGAATCGGCACCGGGTCAGCCAGTCCGGTCGTCTCTATGATGATACGGTCAAAATTCATGATATCGCCACGTTGACGGCGCGCCAGTAAATCTTCCAAAGTGACCACAAGGTCGCCCCGGATGGTGCAGCATAAGCAGCCACTGTTAAGCTCGACAATGTTTTCATCGCTGGATTCCAGCAGAATATGGTCCAAACCCACATCACCGAATTCGTTGATCACCACGGCGGTGCGCGCCATGTCCGGATGACGGATCAACTTGGACAGCAAGGTCGTCTTGCCACTACCCAAAAACCCGGTGAGGACGGTGACTGGCGTCATCTCAGCCGCCAACAACAAGACGCTGCGTATTAGCGGTCGGGTCGAGCGCATCGCGGACCGCGCGCAACATGCCTTGAACGCCGGCATAGGGCTGCGCCAATAACGCCGCCAACGCCGAATCGGATTCGCTGGAGACCGTCCAATACGCCGCGTCGCCGTCATGGGTAACGCGGCGTACGAACACCGGAGCGCTGGCACCGGTGGGGCGGAGAACACATGCGGCGCCGTCGCGTGTCAATTCAGCGTCAATTCGCCAAACCTGAAGCGCGCCGTCCAACAATACATGCAGTCGTGCGTTCCAGAAATCGTCAGTCATCGCCATGAACTCCAAATCGCTACGAACTTTCTTCAAATGTAGAGACATGCGCGCTGACGACCTTCCAGCCGTCTTCGGGAAATTTTGTCCAGGTTTGGCTTTGGCGCCCGGTGGCGTCCTGGCCGCGCACTTTGTAGATCAGGTTCACCACGGCGAAATCTTTTCCTAAGGTGAGGATGTCCAGCCTGATGCGCCGCTCCTTCGTGCCGGGTCCGGGCGTTCGGGCTACGCGGTGGGCGTGGATTTCGTCGAACCCGTAGCCGTGTTCATCGCGGGACAGGCGGATCGTGTGCGGCGAATTCCAGAAGGTGTCGTCCAGAACATCGATGTCCTTGTCGATCAACGCCTGTTCGTAGCGTTCAAACAATACGCGGACTTCTTCGACCGCACTCGGGTCGTTAACGGTCAGATCACTCATGATGGTTCCTATTCTTGTTGCAGTAACACCCGCGCCAACCCGACCAGCATTGCGTCCGTTCCGGGCGCGCCGATGATCGACAGTCCAACCGGCGCGAGGTCCCCGCTTGAGGTGGTTACTTTAGCGCCGGGGATGGTGATGGTGGCGACGCCGGTCAATCCGCCATAAGCGCAGAGGCACATAATCTGGTCCCGCACCGTGTTGAGTTCATCAAGCGGCAAGCCCTTTAACGGCGCGGGAAATGGCGTCGTCGGTTGAACCAGAACGGTTCCTGGCCGCAGCAAATAATCTAGCCGCGCACGGGCTTCCCGCCGCATCAATGCGGCCCAGTTCAAATCGGCGGCCGTCACGCTGGACCCCGCCATCAAGCCGCGCGCCACATTGAACGACACGCGCGGATTGTCTTCGTTAACCCAGTCCTTGAACGTGTCCCAGGCTTCCGCAGGTTGCAGCGTGCGTTGGGCGCGGCCCCACACGGACAGACCTTGCGGGGCCATGATCTCTTCGGTCGTCTCGTCGACTTGTTCCTGCAAAAGCGCGACCATCGGCTTCAAAGCTTCACGGACGGATTTATCAGCAAACCCGAAGGCGTCGCTGGCGATAATCAATTGCGTCGGGATGGCCGCTTCACAGGATTCGCCCAGCATGACTTCGGACACGCGGGCGAAGGTTTCAATGTCGCGCGCGAACCAACCCGTCGTGTCGGCGCTCGGCGCCTGGGGCAACATCCCGGCGCCATTGATACGGCCATGGGTGGGGCGAATGCCGAATAATCCGCAAAAGCTGGCCGGCACGCGAACTGACCCGCCGGTGTCGGTGCCGATGGCCGTATCGCACAAACCTGCGGCCACCGCCGCCGCCGAGCCTGACGATGACCCGCCGGGCACGCGGTCCGGCGCGGCGCTGTTCAACGGTGTGCCATAAAACGCGTTTTCGCCCAGAATGCCCAACGACACTTCGTCGGTGATGGTCTTGCCGATCAGATTCGCGCCGGAATCAAGCAGGGTTTGAACCGCCCAGGAATGCTTGTCCGGAACTGGGGCGCGTTTTCCCCAATCTGGGTTGCCGCCGCCGGTATGAAACCCCGCAACGTTGAACAAATCTTTTGCCGCAAAGGTTAACCCGGAGAGCGGGCCATCCGTCGCACCGTCGATCCGGGCGTCGATTCCGGGAACGAACGCGTTAATGGAATCCGTCATTTCACAGCGAGCAGGATAGACGCTGCGGCGTCCGCCATCACCTGGCATCCAGTGACAATATCTGCATCGTGGCTGTCTTCGGCGAAATCGTGGCTGATGCCGTCAATGGACGGAATGAATAACATCGCGCAAGGCAGCTTTTGGTGAATGACCATGGGATCGTGACCCGCGGCGCTGGGCATGCGACGCCATTTGCCGGGCGCTGTCACTTCGGCGGCTCGCGCGACGTGCTCCTGTAGCCCCGCATCCATAATGCTAGGAATAATCGGCGGGCGTGATTGCCCCGCTTCAACCCGGATGACGCCGCGGGCGTTTATTTCCGTGACTAATTTTGCGACGATGCCTTCAAAGGCGTCCAGCAAGCCTGGGTCGGAATCGCGAAATTGCAGCGCCAGTTCGGCGTAGCCGGGAATAATGGACGACGCGCCCGGTTCGATGGTCGCCTGACCGATGGTCCAGACCGTGCGTTCGTTGGCAAGCTTGGGGAATTCCTGGTTGATGCGGTGCGCGATTTCGAACATCGCTGCCGCCGCGTCCTTGCGCCGCGCCATGGTGGTCGTGCCCGCGTGGTTTTGGGCACCGTAACATTTAATCCACATACCGCGAATGCCGACGATGGCGGTGACGACGCCGATCAACTCGCCCGCGTCTTCCAGATACGCGCCCTGTTCGATATGGGCTTCCAGGTACCCGGTGTAGCGGCCTTCCTCCATGGATAAACGTGGCGTATCCGTCAAGCCGACCTCACGCAACCGGGTCGCCAGGGGCGTGCCGTCGCGGCCCACGGCGGCGGCTTCATTCGCCGGGTTCAACGTGCCACACCAGGACCGGCTGCCGATGCATCCTAGATAGGCGCCCTCTTCATCTTGCCAGGACACTGCGTCCACGGCGAGATGCGCCGTCGCCGGGTCTTCCGCGCAGGCGCGCGCGGTCTCCAATCCATAAATGACGCCCATCGCGCCATCCAGCCACCCGCCGCGCGGCTGAGTGTCGGAATGCGATCCGATGATCAACGCCGGGCCGGATTTGCGCGACCGGCCCAACACATTGCCGACGCCGTCCAGGGTCGCATCCAACCCGGCGTTGGTGAAGCGTTCTGCCAACCAACGGCGCGATTCCATATCGACATCACTGAACGCGGGGCGCACGACGCCGTTTCCCTCCGCGCCGAACGCGCGTAAATCCCGGAGGTCCTTTAACAGTCGGTCGGCGTTAATTTTCGGCATAGGGGGCTCCTCGTTAAATTCAGGCGTGGCTAATTAAACTCAGCCGTGACGCTGGGAGGTGGGGAAAACCCCAGATCGCGACGTTCAATGACAAAGTCTTTTCCGTCGCTTTGTTCCAGCCGGACGACTTCATGAAGTGTAATTCTAGTCTTATGATCACTGCACTGTGACCGCACAGGGCGTTAAGTTCAAGACGGTGTTACGATGCGCACGGATTTGTGTGACGCGGTGTCCGCGATCCTTAAAATATACGCAATTACGTATTTAGAATGGAATGAAAACATGAAACTTACGGACCATGAGTCGGCGATGCTGGCCGGGGAAGAAGGCCCGGCGCGAAAATACGCCATGGAGCAGGTCGTCAATGTCGGGCAGTTTTTCGACGCGGAAGATTGCGTAGAGATAGCTCAAGTTCACCTGATGGCGGACCCGGAATCGCTGGGTGACGAATGCGTGTCCTTCCTGGAAGGTCTGGCCGAACTGCCGGAAGAAGAACGTTTGGTGCGCGCGCCGACGATTACTGATCCGCGCGGGGTTGATCTGCAGGCCTATAAACGGCTGAAGCAGACCGAAGAACAGGCCAATCTGGAACGCCGGTCCATCGCCGCGTTTCGCGCCCTTGGCGTGATGATGACTGACACTTGCATCAATTATCAAACCATCATGCCGCCGGTGTTGGGTGAACATCTGGCGTTTGGCGATACGGGTTCGTCGATTTACGCCAACAGCGTCATGGGCGCGCGCACGAATTTCGAAGGCGGACCTTCCGCCCTGGCCGCAGCACTCACCGGGCGCACGCCGCGATATGGCTTTCACCTGGATGAGGTGCGCAAGGGCGGCACACATTTTGAGGTCGACCACCGCCCGGTGGATCTCAGCGAATGGGGTGCGTTGGGCGCTGTCGTCGGGCGGCAAATGCAATCTTATTGGGAAGTGCCGGTGATCTCAGGAATTGATTCCCCTCCAACCTCGGACGAACTGAAACATTTCGGCGCAGCGCTTGCCAGTTTTGGATCGACGCCGTTGTTCCATATGACGGGAATCACCCCGGAAGCGCCCGATCTGCAAACCGTGTTCAACGGCCCCACGGCCTCTGTCCCTGTCGCGACGCCGTTGACGCGCGCCGAAGTGACGGCGTTGCGCGACTCTTACTGGCCTGCGGATGATCGTCTTGACGTGGTCGTTTTCGCCGCGCCGCAACTGTCGTTGATGGAAATGCGTATGCTGGCCGGGTTGCTGAAAGGCCGCCGGGTAAACGACGCGGTGACGTTGATCGCCACGACGTCGCCGGAAATAAAATCTGCCAGCGACCGCATGGGTCTAACCGAATTGATCGAGGCGTCCGGCGGCATCGTTTTGGAAGGCGTGTGCTTCTATCAAATGTACGCCCGCGAAATTGGCGAAGCGAATGGCTGGAAACGGCTGATGAGCAACTCCGCGAAGATCGTGAACATCCTCGGCGGCTATGGCTATGAACCGATGCTGGCATCGATGGCGCAATGCGTGGACAGCGCAGTCGCGGGTAAGATTATAGGAGGCGCATCATGAGCCAACAACTATTCCAAGGCCATGTGGGCATCGGGCCGCGCGTCACTGCCGAAGCGTTGGTCGCCAGCGATAATTTCAGTGCGCGCTACGACCTTGACCGCATCAAGGGCATCTTTTCCCGCCAGCAGCACAAACTATGTGGGCAAAGCTATGTCGGTAAAGTCCTCATCCTCAACGCGGCCAAGGGCGGCGTTGCCTCGGCGTGGATGTTGCGCGAAATGACGGCGCGCAACATGGCACCTGCCGCATTGATCCTGAACTTCGCCAACCCGATCATGGCGCAAGGCGCGTCCTTTGCCAACCTTCCCATGATTGACCGGTTCGACGGCGACATCACCGAATTCGTGAAAACCGGCGACAAGGTCACCGTCGACCCGGCGAAAGGGACGGTGGAGATATTATAGCCCCAGACGCTTGCGCGACCCTTAACACTCGACCGCTTGCGCCACCCCCCCGAGCCCGTCATGCTGGTTGCCTGCATCATTTACGCGTGGGAGAGTTTCATGGCGGCGTTCGATCTCATCATCAAGGGCGGGACGGTGGTCACCGCGACCGACAACACAAGCTGCGACGTCGGCGTGCGCGATGGCAAAGTGGCCGCACTGGGCCGGGACCTTGGCGAAGCGGACCGTGAGATTGACGCCTCGGGAAAATTGTTGCTGCCCGGCGGCATCGACAGCCATTGCCACATTGAACAAGTGTCCGGCATGGGCGTCATGTGCGCCGATGATTTCTACACCGGCAGCGTCTCCGCAGCCTTTGGCGGGACCACGACCATCATCCCTTTCGCGTGTCAGCATCGCGGCGACAAATTGCGCGAAGTCGTGCAGGACTACCACGACCGCGCCGGACCTAAGGCGGTCATCGACTACGCTTTTCACCTGATCGTCACCGATCCGACCGAACAGGCGCTGGGCCAGGATTTGCCCGCGCTAATCCGCGACGGCTACACCTCGTTCAAGGTCTATATGACCTATGAGGGCACCAAGCTCGACGATTACCAAATGCTCGACGTGCTCTCGGTCGCAAGGCGCGAAGGCGCGTTGACCATGATCCATGCGGAAAACTGGGACATGATCCGCTGGGTGACCAAGCGTTTGATGGATGGGGGCAACACCGCGCCGAAATACCACGCCGTCAGCCACGCGCAAGTTGCGGAGGGAGAAGCCACCAATCGCGCCATCGCGCTGGGCCGCCTGGTCGACGCGCCGGTATTGATAGTCCATGTGTCGGCGGAAGAAGCGATGGAGGAAATCCGCATGGCCCAGAGCAAGGGCCTCAAAGTGTTTGGTGAAACCTGCCCGCAATATCTATTCCTGACGATGGATGATCTGGACAAACCCGGTGCCGAAGGCGCGATGTTCTGCTGCAGCCCACCGCCACGCGACAAAGCGGGCCAGGAAGTCATCTGGCGCGGCATCCAGAACGGAACGTTCCAAGTGTTCTCCTCCGACCACGCGCCATACCGCTTCGATGAAACCGGCAAGTTGAAAGCGGGTCCGAACCCTAACTTCAAGGAAGTCGCCAACGGCGTGCCCGGCATCGAATTGCGCCTGCCGCTGCTGTTCTCCGAAGGCGTTGGCAAGGGTCGTATCGACCTGCAACGCTTTGTCGACCTGACGTCGACAGCGGCGGCAAAACTGTACGGGCTGCATCCGCGCAAAGGAACGATCGCCGTGGGCGCCGACGCGGACATCGCAATCTGGGACCTGGATAAAAAGGTCACGGTGAACTGGGACATGCTGCACGATAATGTCGGCTACACCCCGTACGAAGGCATGGAGCTGACCGGCTGGCCTACAACAGTGCTCAGTCGCGGCCGCGTGGTCGTAGAAGACGAAGCGCTGAAAGTGGATGCGGGCAGCGGTGAATTTTTGCCCTGTGACAAACCAAAAAGCGCGGAACCACTGGGCCGGATCGTGCCGGAACTGGACCCGAAACGAAACTTCGGCGCACAAATTTTGTTCTAGAGGGGGACGCATCGTGGATATGCGCCCAACACAGCCCTTCCCGCGCGGCGATACCAATTAGGCTGGCGACTCTGTATCTTCTGGCGGTTGATCCTCGACGGTTCCGTTTCCTTCGCTTTAGCCCGCGCCCGTTGGCGTGAATTCAACTTTGATTGCCGGCAGAAATTCCGCCGTGTCCAAATCCCGCACGATCGCTGAAACGATCTTACCAAGATTGATTTTGGCCGCGTTGGTGGCGGCGGGGGAGTCGAGGAACGCCTTGGCCAGATGTGCGGGCGATTCCGCCGATTTATCCTTGGACGACTCGTCCCTGAAATCAGGCACTATAGAGGTGGCGGCGTTACCCTTCTTTCCGGCGTTACCCCGTGGCGGTGTGTTCTCAGGTGAGGTAT
>JAPKDL010000219.1 GCA_028822585.1 Alphaproteobacteria bacterium
CGGGGGCCGTGGTTTAGTCTTAAGCCGTTTCGGTTTTAACCACCTCATCATCATGAAGTTTGGCGATTTCAGCGTCGTTGTATCCAATATCGCGCAAGACCTCTTTGGTGTGTTCGCCCAGAAGCGGCGTTGGGCGGCCCGTTGTCGGCAGGGTGCCGCCAAATTGGACATATTGCCAGGACAGGCGCAGCTCGCCCGCCGTCGCATGTTGCCGGGTGGCGACCATATCCATCGCCGCCGCCTGCGGATCGTCGAGGAACAGCTCGCTATCGCCTGCCTGGGCTTCGGTGCAAGGGACACCTGCGCTTTTTAACGCCTCCAAGGTTTCGCCCAATTTTCGGGGGGCGAAGGCCGCCGTCATGGCTTGCGCGAACGGCGTTTCGTTTGGATGGCCTGCGGCTTCGGATTTGTCATCGTCAAGACCGGCGACGGCGCAAACGGCTCGGCGTTCAGCGTCGTCGCGAGCGACAACGTACATCCAGCCATCGCTGAGGCGGTAGAGCCGGTGGAATGGCGTCAACCCGTACTGGTCCTTGTCGGCCAGCGGACGTTCGGGCTTGCCTGCATATTTGGAAAACCATTCCGAACTCAACACGACCGCGGCGTTCAATAGATTGCCCTCAACGCGCTGTACGACTCCTGTACGTTTGCGCGCGTATAGCGCCATGATCGTGCCCAGCGCCCCCATGGCACCGTTGGTGTAGTCCGTCGGCGCCAGTTGGGCGGCGAAGACCGGCGGGTTGTTCGGGCCGCCTTGCGCGCGGGACATGCCCATGATCGCCTGCGCTAGCGGGTCGATGCCGGGTCGGTGCGAATACGGGCCGGTGAAGCCATAGCCGGTCAGATGTGTCTCGATCAAATTCGGGTTGATGGCCGGTCCAATCCCCATGCGCTCGGTGGCGTGCGGGCGAAGATTGGCCAGCATCGCGTCGGCGGAAGCGGCGATGCGTTGGGCGACTTCCTTGCCCGCATCAGACTTGGTGTTCACCGACACGGAGCGCTTGTTGAAATTGATGTTGTAGAAATAGGTGCGTCCGATGGGCCGCGACAAATCTCCAGCCGGCGGTTCGAATTTGATAACGTCGGCGCCCAGATCGGCCAAAACCCGGCCCCCGGTCGGGCCTGCGATCAGATTAGTTATCTCCAGTATCCGCACCCCGTTTAGCGGTGGCGGGTCTAGTTGATCGGAACCATTCGCGGCCTTCGGTTGCGTTGGGAGGGGGGCAGGGTAATCCGGAGGCATTTCGGTTGAAGCTTGCGTTGCGCGGGGGCCGCTCGGCGTTCCGGGCGTTTCGCTGAATAGGATGGGCACGCCCATCTGCATGACGGGGCCGCGAACCGGATCGTCTAGTGTCACCACCATTTTGTTGTGCTCAACCTGCTTGTCGGCCATGCCTTCTTCCGCATTGCCTGCGGGAGCAAAGGGCACATCGGCGCCTTCGAACGCTTCGCACCATTCCGGGGATGTTTTGGTTTTCATGATGCGGGTCAGCACATCGCGTAACTCGGCTTCGTTTTCGGGGGTGCCGCCGCGCCCGCCATCGAAACGCGGTTCGGCGACCAAATCGGCAATGCCCATCAATTTAGCGGCGATGCCCATGAACGCCACATGAACGCAGCCGAGTTGCACATAATTGCCATCGGCGCATTCATAGATGCTGTAGAACGGCGCGCTGCCCGACGGGTGTGTTTGAAACACGTGGCGCGCGACGTTTTCCCCGGTGACTTTGGGATGAAACAGCAATGCGCCGGACATCAGGGATGTTTCGACGGAACGGCCCCGTCCTGTTTCTTCACGAGCCAGCAGGGAGGACGCAATGCCAAGGTTGGCGAAGATCGCCGCACCCACGCTGGGCAGGGGAAAAGCGATATGTACGGGCGCGGGGCGAAAGCCGGGCATGCCGCCCATAACGCCCATACGGGCCAGCACCAAATCTTCGATGGGAGGTTCGTCTTTTAACGGTCCGCGTTTGCCGTAGGCGGTGACCGAACAATTGACCAGTCGCCCGTTCACCTCGGCCAGCCATTCCTGGTCCACTAGTTTTTGCAACGGAGAACTGGGCGCGAAGTCTTCCATCAGAACATCGGCGCCCGCTATGAGACGACGATAATCATCGGCAGCTTCAAGATTGTTGGCGGCGGCATTGAGATCAAGCGTGATGCATTCCTTGCCCCGGTCCCAAATAACGAACCCGCCATCGCGAATTGGCGAAACGCCTTTGTCGATCACGCGAATGACCCGCGCGCCATGATCGCTCAAAAACATAGTGGCTAGTGCGGCGGCAGCACCGTCGCTAAAGTCGAGAACGGTGATGCCATCAAGTGTTCTTGTCATAAGTCGTCGTGCTCCTGGAATGAAGAGCGCCGGCAGCGTTTTAGATGGAACGCCAGGCGGCTTTGGGGAAGAGTGGCTAGTCCGGACAACGGTAGCACGCCGGGCGCACCGCGCAAGCGCAGGCTTGCGTTTTTTGGCGTCATTTTTACGATGAACGCGGTGAGTTAAGCGTTGATTTCGGCAAGGACCTCGCTCAGACGGACATGGATGCCTTCAAGGCCCAGATCTTTTTGGATGTAATCCTTGGCACCCGCCAGGATACAGTCACCGGCGACGGACTGACTCTTTTCGGTTGTCAACATGACGACGGAAGCAGCGCTATCCACCGACAGGATTTCCTTTAACGCATCAATGCCGTTCATTTCCGGCATATCAACATCCAACAGGACCAGCCCGGGTGAACTTTCCTTGAACAAGGCGACGGCGTCCGCGCCATTGTCGGCCAAACCGGCGATCTCACAACCCTGGGATTGCAGAACGACGGTGAACAGTCTTTGCGTGCTGGGGTCGTCGTCGACGACAAGGACCTGTAATTTTGAGCTATCTGGCATCAAATTCTTCCATTGAAGTTATGAATAGACAATTTAAAGGCGGGATTAACGCACATTCATCATGTGGGTATCTGCATTCTATGCAGGTCCAGCGAAAGAATGCAATTCAGGCGGTTAAACCTCATACGTCCGAGCGGGTCGGGTCGTAGTGGATGTTGTTATTCATCGCGTTCGACGCGCTGATCTGCATGCTGCTCTTCATGGTGCTACTGACATCGCGGTAGCAGTTAAAACCCGGACAAGTATGACGCTGCCCGCCGCGACGCTTACTGAGACGCCGTCGTTGAAGGGGGGCTCGAAAATGTTTTTCTCCAGAATTTTAGTGACCTTCGCTTCGGTAACCTTGTCGGTCAAAATGGTGGTGGGTTGCGGTGTTTCCAGATACGACCG
>JAPKDL010000074.1 GCA_028822585.1 Alphaproteobacteria bacterium
TGACATGATTGGCAGGACCCTGTCGTTGAGTATGTCAGCCGCTTCAAAATAGGCCATTGTCCTAGGACGCCGCCGGTGCATATTGGTAAATGTCTGTAGGCGGATCTTTCGGGCGGCTTTCTACGACAAGCTCCTCACGGCGAGGCTCTTTTCTCCCCGCTATGGCAGGCGCTTTCGCTATTTTAAATTAATTAAAGTCTTTTAAGGAGTGCGCAAATGTTTATTCAGACGGAACAGACGCCTAACCCCGCGACGTTAAAGTTTTTGCCCGGTCAGACAGTACTTGAATCGGGCACCGCGGATTTCACCAGCCCGGCGGACGCTGCAGCTCGTTCGCTACTGGCAGAAAGTCTGTTCGGCGTTACCGGCGTTGCAGCAGTCTTTTTTGGGCATGATTTCATTACTATAACAAAAAATGTCGATCATGACTGGTATGTGATGAAGCCGTCGCTTCTTAGCGTGATCACGGAATATTTTACTGTTGGCACCCAGGTGATGAATGAAAGCGCGCCACAGACAATTGCCGATAACGGCGAGGGGGACGACGAAGTCGTTACGAAAATCAAAGAGCTCCTTGAGACGCGTGTTCGACCGATGGTTGCGCAGGACGGTGGCGACATAACCTTTCACGGTTTCGATCAGGGTGTCGTCTACTTGGAAATGCGTGGCGCATGTGCCGGGTGCCCGAGCTCAACGGCGACATTGAAAATGGGTATAGAAAATATGCTACGACATTACGTTCCGGAAGTGGTCGAAGTCCGTCCCGCGAATTAAGGCCCCAGTGGAAAAATAAAGATGGCGAAAACACCAACAACTGGCGCTCCAAAGTTGGGGATCAGCGCACAGCATGCTTTCCAGCACACCGGAGTGCGTTGAATTGTTCGAACGCCACCATCATTACAGGCAGGTTGCCCAAGCGCCTAGGTCGAGGCCAGGCTGAAGAGCAGTATCAAAACAGCAAAAATATTACTAATTTTCATAGAGAGACCTCTGCAAAATATAATGACATCTCGTTGGCCAAAATTCTAGCTAGCTCGAGATTTAAAGAATACTGACCGCTCTCCAACACTAAAGACGCCATCCTGTTAGGCGCCGTCAATTTTGATGTTACTGAATTCCTAATTTTTCCAATAACCGTTGACGCGCATCCTTCATGCCCGAGCATAACTTGACGATAGACCGGCGGGGCACTATAGCGTCTGCGAAGTTACCGTAGGGGGGCCTTGCTCAAAAGGCTGAGATATCGATAGGCATTCAGGTTGGCGGGCCAAGCTGAATGCCTATCGATGACCCTTTGAACCTGAACCGGGTTATGCCGGCGGAGGGAATGGGAATTGCGCACATGGAATACAACGCTATTGTTGCCGATCTGCTGGACTTCATCGCTGTGGATGGACCGGACGAAGCGGCGTTCAACCGGATGGCCTTGCGGTTATTTGCCTATCAGTTCGAGAACAACAAGCCGTTCGCCAAGTTCATCCGGGCTCGGGGTAAGACGCCACGCACGGTGCAGTCCTGGACGGATATTCCCGCGGTCCCTATCAACGCCTTTAAGACACTGGACCTGACTTGTTGCCCGCACGGGGATGCGGTGGCGGTCTTCATGACCAGCGGCACCACGCTGGGCGGTCTGCGCGGCAAGAGCTATCATTCGACCCTCAAGGTCTACGACGCCTCCATGAGCCGCAATTTTGCTAAGCGTTTCATGGTTGGACGCGAACAGATGGACATGGGCATTCTGTTTCCGACGACGGCGATGATGCCGAATTCTTCGCTGGCGCATTACCTGAGCCTGGCAGTGCAGACGTTTGGCACATCCGGCAGCGCCCATCTGATAGGCGATGACGGTATAGATTTTGAGCGGCTGATGGCTGACCTCACCCGCGCTGAGGAGACTGGGCAGCCCTATGGTCTCTTAGGAGCCAGCTTTAGTCTGGTGCATGTACTAGATGAATTGCAACGACGCGGCCAGACCGTGCGCCTGCCGGAGGGTAGCCGGATTTTGGACACCGGCGGCTTCAAAGGCCAGTCGCGTGAGTTGGATTTGGATGAGTTCTATGACGCGTTGTACCATACGTTCGGCGTGCCGCGCAGCCACTGCATTAACATGTACGGTATGACCGAGCTCAGCACTCAATTCTATGACGACGGCAATGCGGTTTGTCCGTCGGTCAAGTCTGGGCCGCACTGGATTCGGACACGCGTGGTCAATCCGTTGACTGGCGTGGCTGTAGCGAAGGGCAAGGCCGGCGTGCTGGCTCACACTGACCTGGCACATTTCAACATCGTCACCACCATCCTGACCGAAGATGCCGGCATCGAGACCGATTACGGATTTTTACTGCTGGGCCGTGCTACTGGGGCGGAGGCGCAAGGCTGTTCGATGGCCGTGGATGAGTTCCTAAAAGCCGCCGGGGCCGCTTGACCGCCATGACCGAACGTGCCGGATATTTACCTGGTCTGGACGCAGATGCCCTGCAGTGGGAGGCACACAACTACGGACCGCGGGAGGCGAGCTTGTTGGTGCTGCTGCCAGTGCTGAAAGGCGAGCAGATCACGGCTGTGACCCAGTATGTACGGAGCCAGGCGTGCGCTCGGTTGAAAACGCTTCCGGTCGGACAGATTGTCGATGCGATCGATCTTGCGGTTGCTCGACTATTGGACCGGCAAGATCCCTATCGGCGCAAGATGGATAATCTGCTGCCGGTTATCACCGGCTATGACCGGGAGATGGTGCACCTTGGTCTCACCGGCTACTTGAAGACGTTTCGCAAGCCCGAATTGCAGCGCTTCCTGGCGGAGGACTTTACCAACCCTTCGATTCTAAATGACTTTCAACCGCTGGCGAAGGGCGGCTTTGGTCGCGCCTTCGGGCCGGATGTACTGGGTCATATATGGGCTGGAAATGTGCCGGGGCTGCCGCTGTGGAGCCTGGTGGCGGGGCTTCTGGTCAAGGCTGGAAATGTCGGTAAAGTATCCAGCGCCGAGCCATTGTTTGCAGGCTGGTTTGCGCAAGTTCTGGCGGAGGTCGAGCCGGATCTGGCTGATTGTCTGGCGGTGGTGTGGTGGCGCGGCGGCGATGCTGAGCCGGAGACGGCGCTATTGCATCAGGCCGACCTTGTGCTTGGCTATGGCCGCAACGAGTCGCTCGCTGCCATTCAAAGCCGCATGCCGATTACCACACGCTTCTTGGCCTATGGGCACAAGGTCAGTTTCGCTTTGGTGTCTGCCGCCGCATTGGACCCGAGCAGGGCGGCGGCGACCGCCCGGTTGGCGGCCTATGACGTGGCGCGCTACGACCAGCAGGGCTGCTATGCTCCGCACGTGGTCTTCGTAGAGCGGGGCGGCGTAGTTTCACCAGAGACTTTTGCGCATTATGTAGCGCACGGGTTGGCGGCTCTCGAACGAAAATTTCCACGCGGCCTACTCAGTATGGCGGAGACAAGCGGTGTCGCCGCCTGGCGGCACAGCGAGGAGATGACAGTAGGCGGTCAGGTCTTTGGCGACGAGGCAGGAGCTTGGACCGTCTCCTACCAGGCCGAAGATACGGCTTTCCGACCGAGCGGCTTGAACCGAACGATCCGTATTGTTGCCGTGGACACGCTCGCTGTCGTGCCGACCATCGTCGCTCCTTTCAAGGCCCTGTTGCAGACCGTCGGTATAGCCGCGCCGCCGAAGGAGTTGTTTGCGTTGGCCGCTGCGCTGGGAGAGGTCGGCGTGACCCGCATCGCCGCGCTCGGCGATATGACCACGCCAGAGGCCGGATGGCATCATGATGGCCGCTTCAACCTGCAGGATCTGGTCGAGATTACCGAGATCGACGGACGTGCAGAGGCGGCGTCGGATCGGTTGGCACCCTATGTCGACTGATACCGCTTTTTTCTCCGTCGACCGGGTGAGCCACGCCTATGAAGATGGCGCCGCAGTTCTGCGCGCCATCGACTGGAGTATCCCAGCAGGCGCGTTTCACTGCCTCGTTGGGCGTAGCGGTTGCGGAAAAACCACTTTGCTGAAACTAGTCGCCGGCCTGGTGCAGGCGACAGAGGGGGGCGTCCGGATCGAAGGTCAGGCGATTCAGGGACCGTCGCCAAAGGTCGGGTTTGTGTTTCAGACGCCGGCCTTGTTGGAATGGCTGTCGGTGATCGACAACGTGTTGCTACCGATTTCGCTGCATCGCCGTGTGCAAGTGGCTGATCGCGGGACCGCTGCCGAATTGCTCGAGTTGGTCGGTATTGCAGACTTGGCCAAGCGGCATCCAGGCCAATTGTCTGGTGGTCAGCAGAGCCGGGCGGCGCTGGCACGCGCGTTGGTGACGTCGCCACCAGCATTGCTGATGGACGAGCCGTTTGCCGCTCTGGACGCCATCACCCGCGAAGAATTGCAAGACGATCTGTTGCGGCTGGTTGCGCTGCGGCGAACTACGGTCCTGTTCGTTACCCACGACATCGCCGAAGCCGTCTATCTGGGCGACCGCGTCGCTGTGATGGATCAAGGGAAAATCGCGCTTACCGCGTCTATCGATCTGGCGAAGCCGCGCGTTTGTGACTGCCGCTACGACCCGCACTTCACCGCCCATTGCCAGAAAATTCGCTCTGCAATGACTCTGCATACCGTGGAGTTGGATTGATGCAAAGACGCCTACCCTCGCTCGCTTTGTTGCTGGCGCTTCTGGCTGGCTGGGAAGCCGTGGTACGACTGGCGGGGATATCGGCACTCGTGATTCCTGCACCGTCAGCCGTGTTCGCAGTGCTGTGGAGCGGTCTCGTGACGCCCGGGTTCCTATGGCAGCATATATGGGTCACGGGAGCAGAGACGCTGTTGGGCTTTGCGCTCGGCTGCTCCATCGGCTTCGTTTGTGGCCTCGTGCTGGGGGAGGTCGAGCCGTTGCGCCGGTTACTCTGGCCTTATGTTCTAGCCACGCAAGTCGTGCCTAAGCTGGCGCTCGGGCCGATCTTCATCATCTGGTTTGGCTTTGGTATGACCTCGACTGTGGTGATCACCGCCCTCATCTGCTTTTTTCCACTGCTGGAAAACACTATGACCGGTTTGCAGGCCGCTACGCCTGAAAAGCGGGACCTGTTCCGCATGCTGGGCGCTCGACAATGGCAGACGCTGTTACGGTTGAAAATCCCCTCCGGCCTACCGGTGATTATGGCTGGGGTGCGGATTGCCATCGTGCTGGCCCTGGTTGGCGCGGTAGTAGGCGAGTTCATCGGCGGTAGCGAAGGCCTCGGCGCCAGCATCATCGCTGCCCAGGGGATGATGGACTCGACCTTGATGTTCGCTTTGTTCATCGCCATCGCGGCGATGGGCCTTCTGTTTTACCAGCTAACCTTAATAATAGAACGCTGGCTGCTTCGCGGCTGGCTGAAAGGAACTATAACATGATTTTACGTAGTCTCATCGCCTTTACAGCTTTGGTGCTGGCATCCTCGCCGATTTTGGCACAGAGCTTGGACAAGGTCGCCGTCGCTGGTTGGAGCAAGCCGATCAGCGAGATCACCAACTTGTTGGCGGAGCCGGACAAGGGCTTCTTTAAGGCTCAAGGGATTGACCTTGGTTATATACCTGGCGCTGGTGGTGGTTCTGCGATTACTAATATGCTGTCGGGCGCGGCACAGGTGGCGTTCACTGACCCGGCTTCGTTCTACCGGGCGCTTGACTGGGGCGAAAAGCTGGTGGCGATTTACAACATTTATCCGCAGAACGTGTTCAATGTAGTCTCGCCGGTTGATCGTGGCATCAAGACCCCGGCAGACCTGAAGGGCAAGACCATCGGCGTCTACAGTTTGTCTAGCGGCACGCGGCAGAACCTACAGGTCCTGTTGCATCAAGTGGGCCTGACTGAAGCCGACGTGACAATCAAGGTCGCCGGCCTGCTGAACTTCGCCCCGGTGATCCAAGGGCAGGTCGACGCCACAGCAGCAACCGACACTGGGCTCTATGTCGGCAAGCTCAAAGGTTTGGGCGAGGTCAACGTTATCAACGTCAAGGACAGTCTGAACGTGCCGAGTGACATGTTCGTGGTTACCAAGGCCTATTACAACGCGAACAAGCCGCTGCTGCGTCGCTTCCTGGTCGCCTATCGTGACAGCGCTGCCTGGATGATCGCCGAGCCGGAAGAGGCAGCGAAAATCGCTATTAATCGCTCGATTAACGGTCGCAACGAGAAGGTCAATTTGGAGATCATTAAAATCCGCAACATCTCCGCCCAATCGGAGACAACCAAGGCGAAGGGGCTTGGTCATTTCGATGTGGGTCTGCTGCAGAAGGGCGCCGATACCTTCTTGGCGCTAGGTCTGATAAAGGCCAAGCTTGAGATTACCCAGGTCGTCAAGTCGGACCTCATCCCCGAGTAGAGTGCATGGATTTCGTTGGAAAAGTTATTCTTGTTACTGGGGCTAGCCGCGGTATCGGTGCCGCCATCGCCAAAGCGTTCGCGACGGAGGGCGCTGCCATTATTGTTAACTATCTGCAGAATCAGACGGCGGCCGACGCGACAGTCGCTGATTGCGAGGCACGGGGTGGTGTTGCCTTGGCGTTTCAGGCGGATGTTACCGATCGGCAGGCGGTAGACGGTCTTGTCCAGAAGACGTTGGAAGAATTCGGCAAGATCGACGTGCTGGTGAACAACGCCTTTCGTCCCTACACCTTCGATCCGGAGGCACGGAAGATGCACTGGCAGTTGGATTGGTCTGACTATCAAAATCAAATCGACGGTGCGGTAAAGGCTGCGCACATCATGGCGCAAGCTGTACTCCCGTCGATGCTGAGCCGCTCTGAAGGTTCAATCATTCACTTGGCGAGTAATCTGGTCGCCAGGCCCACTGTGCCCTATCACGACTACACGACAGCGAAAGCGGCGTTAATTGGCTTTAGCCGCAATTTGGCGATGGAGTTGGGGCCGCTGGGTATACGGGTCAATTCGATTGCGCCTGGGCTCGTCTACCCAACAGAAGCCAGTCGCAGCACTAAGGAGACGATGAAAGAGGCCATAATCAATCAAACACCTCTTGGTCGGATCGCGACGCCGGAAGACGTGTCGGGTCCTGTGCTGTTCCTAGCCTCCGACTGGTCGAAATTTATGACCGGCCAGACCCTTTATGTCGACGGTGGTATGGTGATGGGATAACCTACTATCACGTTGTCTTCTTACCACAAACAGTCGTTTCGCGGGGATGAAGTATGGCCGGTTTCCGCTTTCGCTGCGGAAATTAGAAAATGTCGGTTTCTAGGCCCGCCATTTTCTCTCTGGCGCTGGTATCTGGACGAGGTTTTCGTGCGGGTAAATGGCGAACAGTGCTATCTCTGGCGAGCGGTTGATCTAAGAGGCGAGGTATTAGAATTGTTTGTCACCAAGCGTCGCGGTCGCAAGGCTGCCCTGAAACTTTTACATAAAGCGATGAAACGATACGGTCGTCAGGAAGTGGTCGTGACGGATTTGCTTTGGTCTTTTCCGGCGGCGATGAAAATCTTCGGAAACGCCAAACGTCAGGGGACCGATCGCTGGCTCAACAATCGGACTGAAAATTAACATCAGCCGTTCCGACGACGAGAGCGCGCGATGGCGAAATTCAGGAGCTCGAAATCGCTACAGAAGTTCACCACTACCCACGCTTCAGTCCGCAACCATACCAACCAGGCACGTCACCTTAAGAGCCCCCAGAACTTCCAAGTTAATCGATCGTCCGCCCTTATCGCATGGCATCAAATTGCAGCTTGAACCAACGGTCGGTCGAGAATTATTGGCGCGGTGACTTTCCTCAGACAGCGCCCTATCACGCTATGCGCCAGGCGACATTTCCTCAACCTTATACAACGGCAGATATTTAACGAAATAGACATCGGTCCTGCCACCATCGAACACGAACGCTTCTATCGCCGCTTTCCGGTCCTTACTGGTCAGCCGGAAATAATCGCAAGACTGCTCATGATCCGACATGCTATTCGTTGATTCCAAGTCGCGTGGGTCCTTATCGAGCCAATAGACCTCCCGCGCCTGATCCTCGGTATACGACTTGGCGAGCCAAGCGTTATCCTTGCGCGCCTGTTTGTTACTTTCGACATCGACCAGATAATCCCGATCTGACGCAAAAAGCTCGGCGAACTGATCGACATCGATCATATCTTCGACATGGGGTTGATTGGCACCATAAGCGAAGGCCAGTTCCTCGCCATTACCCTCGTTGTGAACCCATAAAAGCAAAGGGCGGTTGTCCTTGGTTTGGCCAAGATGAAAAATTCTTCTTTCAAAGCCAGATTTGGCGGAAAGATCGAGGCCCGTCACATTTTCGACTAGAAATTCCGCATTCGAGATTTCAGGGTGTTCATCAAACCCTATGATGATAGCGTCGCCTTTTTGGAGGTTGCGAGGGTGATCCAACGACCTTGACGGGGGGTCTTTTTTGTCTCGTCCGAAAAATTTCTTAAACATTCACACCTTCCGAAAAGGTCAGCCCGGGCACCCGAAGCCGCGACCGCCTATATTTGGGATTTAAGACGGGCCATGATGTCATCGGTTTTCGATGAACTTCCGCCGATTCCAGCTTCTTTCATCCGCCGGTCTAAATCGCCTCCGCTCTCCTCGCTGGCCAGCTCCTCGGCCGAAACAAAACGGTCCGCTCTCTCTTGTTGACGCTTTTTGATGCGCTCCAGCGAACCCATTGCGTTTCCCATTTTCGACGATGAGCCGGAAAACCGGTTGGCGACAGCACCCTGAGCTTTTTGCACGGCTTCTGTTGCTTTGAGGACATCTTGTTGCTGCGTCAATTGTTTTAGACGGCCTTCAGCTTTTTTGAGGTTGGCTTTCAACGTTTTCTCGCTGGCTGTAAAGCTTTGCAGGATCGAATTTTGAGCGCCCAATTGCTCCTCGAAACCGCCAAGTCTCTCACATATATCGTGCGCTAAGCCCTCGTCGTTTTTTTGCAAGGCGTCGCCGGCATACCTTTCATGTTCGGTAATTTTCTTGCCAAGTTCGTCGACCTTGCGCGAAATACCTTTACGCTTCGCCATAACGTTGGTGAGTTGGGTTTTGGCAGCGTTTATCTCATTAGCCGCCTCGCGCAGCTCCTGGTCCATGATGCGAATAGCCTGATTGTCAGCGATTGACTCGCCTGTTTCCGATACAGCGCCTTTAATGGCGGTAAAAACTTTGCTCCAGGACATAATTTTGACTCCTTGTTCCTAATATTCGGTCGTTTACGGTCGTATTAACTCTTAAGAGTTCAGATATTCTTTGCAGAAATCGAGAGCGTCCAAGACATTGTTCGCCAACGTGGTTATTTCCTCGACAACCGCATTCACATCCGAGTTGATGCTTAACGCGCCGAATAGGACATACCGATCCCCCATTATCGAAAACGACGAGAGCGGAACAGGAAGGTTTGCGCGCAGCAGAACTGCGTTCAGTTCACTAATTTTTCCGTCTTCCACTTCATCGATTCCCCACAAATCCACGATCGCAAGGATTTGCTCGTCGCCAACCGAAAGCATAATTGGAAATTCATCGACATCTTGCAAAACTGCCTGAACAACAGCTGTTTCGCCTTCAATTTTTTGAATGACGATCTCGCCATTTATGACCTCTTCAGTAGCCGCCAATTGGCCCATCAGGTCGTCTGTCGTGAGTTTACTCATGAGTTGTCCGTCCTTTATTCTGGAAGTGATTGATGTGTTGCAAAGTGTGGCTTCCAATTCTCGAATGGACTTTCCGCCCCATGCAGGTACCCATACTTGCATCGAAACGAGCCCCATTGCTCGTTTTTTCTCTCTAGAGCGTTGTTGTCTTTCGGCGCTCTTGGGGTCTTTAACCATTTAAATCATCCTTATCGGCACGTCGTTAGAATATTCGTTATGTGTCATAACGTCAATACGTGACTAGTCACGTATTTCATTCCAATCTTTCATGTGATACTGATAGATGACTCCAGAGCGGGGTCGATTTATATTGATTTTGTCTCTCCCCGCAAAATAATTTCGTCCAAAAACAAAACTCGCTTTAATCATCGACTTCGTTGCCCAGGCTTCCGGCACCGGACCATCGAAATTCCTGATTCTGGCTCTTGGCGACAATCCATGTGGTGCGGCGATGGTCCACCCCCACTCGCCGAAACTTGGAACGTTAGCGTGATATTGATCAACCTTATCAAATCCAGCGGCTTCCACCGTACGGCCAATGCTTAGAAACGTGCGCTTCGCGTGGTACGGGGATGTCGATTGAACCACCATCGCTCCATCGCCTGCCAGGATGTTGCGAAGTTTGTTGTAAAATGCTGTTGAATAAAGCTTGTTCAAATCAGGGTGACTGGGATCGGGCAGGTCCACGATGATCGTATCGAAACGTTTGCCCTGGGCGATCAATCCATCGACGCTTAACCAGGCATCTCCGAATTTCGTTTCGACACGGGGGTCGGCAAATGCACCTCGGTTCATTTTGATAAAGGCCCTGTTATCGCCGGTCTCATTTTCGTGTTTAAAAAATTCCACGAGCTCTGGATCTAAATCCAGGAGCAGAACATTTTTTGGATCCCACGATAGCACATCACGCAACGCCAGGCCGTCTCCACCGCCAATAATTAGAACGTCATCGTGACGGGCACTCGCCATCATCGCTGGGAAAACCAACATAGAGTGATAAATTTTCTCGTCATTGCTGGCGAACTGAACCCGACCATTGATATGGAATGTTAGAAACTGTTGGCCACCCGGGCCAAGATCGCGGCGGGTTACGACGAGGCGTTGAAATTTTGTGTCGTGATGATAAACGACGTGGTCGGTGTACATGACGTTTTCCGCCATCGTCTGCCAGGACGGCCCTTGATAGGCAATCGTCAACGCCACGACAAACAGAACGCCATGGGACGCCAGCATCAACTCCCGCTGTTTTATTCTTTGATAAAATCTACAAATGAACAGAAAACCGACCACAAGATTGACCATGGCGGTCAGCGCCCCGGCCATCGCCGGATCGAGCGAGAGCATCCAACACACCCAGATGAAAGCGCCGATGCCCGCGCCGATGTAATCGGCTCCATAAATCGTACCGATGTTATTCTTGATGTGTTGCGCATGCAAAACCTCTCGAATTCGAGCGATTAAGGGAATTTCCATCCCGATCAATACGCCGAGGAGACACGCCATTAAATACGGGGTCGCCTGGGCAATGTCCTCCAAGGTGGAAAATACGCCACCATCCAATGGCGCGCCGACAGGCAGGTTTAACGTATCGGCTAGAATTTGTGGAAGGACAAAAGTACCCGCTATCAATCCGCCGCTAATTAGAACGGCCGTGCTTCCAGCAAGGGCCATTAACAATTCAAGGGCGACAAAACCGTAAAACGGATCCCTGATTCGGCCTGAAAGAAACGCGCCAACCCCCATACTCACAATCATCAGGCTGATGATTGTGAAAATGACCGTTTCCACCGCCCCCAAAACGCGTGCGGCGTAGTGTGACAGTAGATATTCGTAAATTAACCCGCATCCGGCGAGGATACCTGTGATGGCGATCAGGGTTGCGTCTACTTTGAACTTGGAATACGGAAGCGTACTTTCCCGTTTCTTATGCACCGTCCATTGTCCTGTGCAATCTAGCGCGTATCATCCAAGAAGACTGACAAGCAAAAGCCCGAGCCCAATATAAGCGCCAGCTTCCACCGCCGCGACCCCATAATTTCCCTCGCGATCAACTTCGCGCTCGACCGGAACGCCATACAAGATGACCTTTTCGGCCAGGGCGGTCAGCAGTATCACGGCGATCAGCAAGACGACGGCGACAATCGTCCAAGCCGCAACCGACATAAGGGCGTCGGACCCGTCTTGGAATATCACGAGTTTCCCCGCTGTGGATATCGCAAGCGCCGCGCCAATCTGAAAACCGGCGAACCGGATCGCCAAGGCCCCGTTGCCCTCATTGATGGCGTCTCTAAATAATCGGCCATCATTTCGTTTCGCAAAAAGCGCCACCCGGTAACGCGACGCCAAAACGAGAAGCAACTGGGTAACGATGAACATACCAATGACTAAGCTGAGAGACGTCAACCAATCATCGCCCGACCATGAAAAGACACCGAAGATTACCGCCGCCGTCGCGATCATATTACCTGCATCCAAAATTCCGGCCGCAATATTTCCTTTCGAAACCATCTGTCTGAGGTCAATTTTTGGAAAAACAATTTTATCGAAAATCCACCGCGTACACAACAACATGGCGATCCCCAGAGCGCCGTACCCGAAGACAAATGCGCCTTCGATCAATAGGCTGGTGGCGATGTCTCCGGACGCAACACCGGCAAAAATCACCGCGAGGGCGACGGTAGCACCCGCCAGCGATACGCCAAATGCGTGATTATCTTTCTCGGCAAGTTCATCCGTCGTATTGACGCCGCCTGCAGCGCGCCCAAATATTTTTCGAACCAATACGAGCATGGCGAACAGCAAAGTAAAATCGACGATCAAGGCCGCGTAATAGTAAGGGTCAACCGAGACCGCGAAATAGGATTGAAAGTTCATATTCTATGTCTCCGATTTCTATTTTCCACCGCGGCGGCCTCCGAAACCGCCACTGCGTGACGGCGCCGACCGGGTGTTGGCGTAGGAGCTGGTACGTTTAGAGCGATTTTGGCTAGTCATCGACCTCGGCGCGGCGTTAGTCCGGGGCGCATAGGTCGATAGGCGATTAGCGCTTCTGAATCTTTTGACTCTGGCGGGCCTGGCCTTATTCGCGGCGACGTTAGGTTGGCGTTTCGCGGCCTGGGACCAGGACCGGTTATTCTGATTCGTGCCGTAATAATGACGACCGACATCACCGTAATAGGACGCGCTACGGGATCGGTACCAGTAATTCTGGTCGTAGCGGTATCGTCCCCAGCCCAGAACATCCGAAAATAACCGGTATTGACCATACCAACCCCAGAAACTACCGCCACCGGGCCGTGATTGCCAATTACCATAGGCCGGGTTGCCGACAAGATGCTGAGTCGGCGGCATGGTTTTATCGTTTGTTTTGGAAAAATTAAGTTTTGGCAATTTTCCCTTACTCATGTCGGAAAGCACGTTGATAACATCAACCAATGAATCATTAAAAACATCTGGCTTCGCAGCTTGAGTAATGGCGGTAGCTTCCACGCCCACCGCGATTGAGGCTTTCCGTGACGCGTTGCCTTCCGTGGTGAACTTTTGCTTGGCGCTGGCGAGGCGTGTTTTAAGAATAGTGAACATGCCCCCTTCGACAGTGCCTTCGGCTTCGAGGGTTGAAGCCAGCGGCCCCAAGCCTGGCTCAATTTGTCGGACAATCTCTCCATATTGCCGAAGGTACCTGAGATTAGGAAGGAAACCTACAGCCGTCGTTTTCAACAAGGATTCCAGGCGGGAAACTTCTTTTTCAGCCTGATTCAGGGCGTGGCGCGCTTCTTCAAATTCCGGATCGGAACACGCCGAAGTCATAAGCATGACGGAAAGCAATAAGGAGAAAGGCGCGAAAATGGCTTTCCAAACGTTTTTCATCGATACGATTTCTCCTCAATAGCAAGATCTTCAACGTAGATGTTTCATCGCGGCTCTTTCACGACAGCCTTGAGCGGACGGCTCCCAATTGGCAAGGTATTTTTTCATCAGTGTCATAGGAATCGGGCTCAAAGCCACGAGGCGAGTTTCGTAACGTTTCTTTATGAAAAATCCATTCCGATATTACAAGACGTCGCCCGAGATTATCCGTTTGACGGTGATGATGTATGCCCGGTTTCCGCTTTTGCTGCGGCAGGTCAAAATTTTATTCACGAACGCGGCGTCAATGTTAGCTACGAAACGGTTCGCGCATGGTGGAACTGACCTGGCCCAGTGGCCGCAACAGAGACTAGAAAACGTTGGATTCAAGGCTGCCCTGATATTTTCCCAAAGCGATGAAACGAATTGGTTTTCCATATGTATTGGTGACGGGTAAACTTCGGTCCTGTAGGCTAGCGAAGGTCATATTAGTGACCAAAATCTAAGGGGATATAAATGCAACCATTAACAGGCATCCGGGTCATTGATTTAACACAGATATATCAGGGCCCGTATTGTGCTTTTTTAATGGCCATGGCCGGGGCGGAAATCATAAAAGTCGAACCGTTGACCGGCGACCGTACAAGGCGCCGTAACTTGGCCGATATTCCGCCAGTGCCATTCGCTATGCTCAATTCGAACAAGCGAAGTATCACACTTAATTTGCAGAAGCCGAGAGGCGTAGAAATCTTGAAGGCGTTGGTTAAGGATGCCGATGTTCTTCTGGAAAATTATGCGCCGGGCGTTATGGACCGGCTTGGTGTCGGATACGATGTTCTGAAGGAAATCAACCCGCGCCTAATCTACGCATCCGGTAGCGGCTACGGTTTGTCTGGACCGGACCGCGATCTGCTGGCAATGGACCACACGATCCAGGCCGATGGTGGACTCATGAGTATTACCGGTGAACTCGGCGGTCCCCCGGCGCGGGCTGGAGGGACGCCAGTTGACTTCCTGGGCGGAATACACCTGCATGCCGGCGTCATGCAGGCGATCATCGGCCGCGAGAAGACGGGAATGGGCACGTTGGTCGAAACCGCGATGATTGAGGCGTTGTATTTCGTTATGACGCCGGAGATTGGCAATATTTACCGCACGGGCAGCCAATCCCCCCGGCGAGGCGATAAATCCGGTTCGCAGACATCGCCTTATGGCCGGTATGTTTGTAAGGACGGCAGGTATCTTGTCGTTATGTCAGTCGCGGAAACCCATTGGGACCGAATTTTGACGGTTATCGGCCGCGAGGACCTGCGCGGGAATCCAGACTTTGGGACTGCCTTGAAACGCTCTGCGCGGGATGACGAAGTCAATGAAACGATCGAAGCATGGACGCGCCTACGTACGCGTGATGAAGCAATTTCGGCATTGCGCCAACAGAAGATACCCGTGGCGCCGGTGCGTGACGTGGCCGAAGTCATGGAAGATCCGCATATGCATTCGCGCGGGATGTTGAACCATTTTCAGCATCCTGATTTAGGCGATATCGTTTTGCCGCGCAGCCCGATAAACCTGTCGGCTTATGAGATGTCGAACCTGGAGTTCTATCCGGATCTGGGCGAGCATAACCGTGAGGTGCTCGGTGGCTTGTTAGGCATGAGTGATGCGGAGATCGACGTGCTGGAAGAAGAGGGCGTCATTCTATCACCCGGGACGTAGGCGAGGTTTTGGCATCCATGGACGCTCTCTCCCGCAACCAATTACGCTGGTGGTGTAACGAAAATTGAAACCGGTGTAAGGGATAATCTAAATCGCGGCAACCTATTCTCGTTGAATTATAAATAGCTCTATTTTGACATCGCGCGTAGTTAATGTATGTGGGTTTGGAAAATGCACATTGTTTAATATACTGAGACCTCTGCATAAGGGTCTTTTTAGGCTCAAGAGTATTAATTTATAAGTATGACGCGATTTTACAGCCGCAACGTCGGTTCGTCAGTTCCTTGTTAACGATAATACCCGATGAAGGCTTAGTGCCGAAAATCATCCATTTATAATTTCGCGGATCCACTTTTCCCCTGGCTTTCTTGCTGACCTTAATATTCCCCGGGCCCTCTGGAGCGTCCCATCATGCGCCGATTGGAGACCAAGGCCCAAATCGACTCCTCTGGTAATACGTCCGAAAAGGAGTGTTCTTCAAAGATGGAATTCCCTCGTAATGTTTTACAGGAGATTCAAATGAAGAAATCACGATAGACAGACAGTCAGATCATCAATATTCCGAAGCAGGCGGGG
>JAPKDL010000220.1 GCA_028822585.1 Alphaproteobacteria bacterium
TTCCGCGAAGAAACCAAGCCAGGACAAGGCAACGCCGCACCGCGACAGGCCCAAGCGCCCACAGACACAATCTGGCGCACGGTTATGACACCCAACGAAGTCGCGCTGTTTCGCTTTTCCGCGCTGACCTTCAACCCGCACCGGATTCATTACGACGCGCCTTATGCTACCGGTGTGGAAGGTTATCCCGGCCTAGTCGTCCACGGCCCGTTTTCGCAGACCTGCCTGATCAATTTCGCCCGGGATAACCATCCAGACCGTCAAATCACATCGTTTTCCATGCGCGCGCGTGCGCCGCTCTTCGTCAATGAACCAATAGAATTTATCGGGCGCCCAGAAGGAGACGGTTGTTCAGTTTGGGCGTTAACCCCACAAGGCGGGGTCGCCATGAGCGCAACCGCCACATTCGCCTAGTAAGGCAGCAAGGAGACATCGAAATGACGCAACACTTCGAAGTAAAACCCATGACGCCAACCATTGGTGCGGAAATCATCGGACTAGACCTCACCCAACCCATGTCCGACGGGGCGTTCGAAAAATTACACACCGCGTTTTTGGATCGTAAGGTGCTGTTTTTCCGAGATCAGGATTTAACGCTGGATCAGCACAAAGACTTTGGACGCCGGTTTGGCGACCTCCACGTTCATCCAGCCTCAAGTCCATTTAAGCAGGATGGTGTCGAGCATCCGGAAATATTATTTTTGCACGCGGACGAAAACACCACGCGGACAGCGGGGGACACCTGGCATTCCGACGTGTCCTGCGACCCAGAACCACCGATGGCGAGCATTTTGCGGCTGGTCAAAATTCCACCATCGGGCGGGGACACTTTGTTCGCCAGCATGAGCGCCGCCTATGACGCGCTGTCCGAGCCGATGAAACGATATCTGGGCGACCTGACCGCAACCCACGACGGCACGGAGAATTACAGTGATCGCGCCAAGCGCCGGGACGGCGTCATCACGAACAGGGTATATCCGCGCAACACCCATCCTATTGTCCGCACCCATCCCGAAACCGGTGAAAAGGCGCTTTATGTCAATACGGCGTTCACGTCCCATATTAACGATGTTCCGAAACCGGAAAGCGATGCTATCCTCGCCTATTTATATCAGCACATTTCCAATGTTGCGTTTCAGTGCCGCTTTCAATGGACGCAAAACTCCATCGCCATGTGGGATAACCGCAGCACTTTGCACCACGCAATGTGGGATTATTTCCCGAATATTCGCTCGGGATTCCGAGTGACCGTGCAGGGTGACAAACCGGTCTGATCAACTCTCTTCCCACAAAGGATAAAGACACTGTGACGTTAAAAGTCGTCGGAGCCGGGTTCGGCAGGACCGGGACGAATTCGTTGAAACTGGCGTTAGAGAAACTTGGTTTCGGACCATGTCACCACATGTTTGAAGTGGGTGAGCACCCGGAACAAGTGCCCTATTGGCAGGCAGCAGCGCGCGGCGACATGCCCAATTGGGACGAAGTCTTCGAAGGCTATAACGCGTCGGTAGATTGGCCATCGGCGCGGTTTTGGCGTGAAATTTCCAACCATTACCCGGACGCAAAAATATTGCTATCCGTTCGGCCTTTCGAATCATGGTTCAAAAGCGTACATGCAACAATCTATAAAAGTATGAAAACCCGAGAGAACATGGAACCGGGCATTGCGCGGGACCGGCGTTTCATGGCGTACGAAATTGTCGTTGAACAAACCTTCAGTGGGGACCTCGAAAATTTTGACCACGCTAAATCAGTCTTTGAGGCGCATATCGCCGAAGTTCAACGGACCGTCTCACCCGAGCGTTTGTTAACCTATGATGTCGCGGAAGGCTGGGAACCTCTTTGCGGATTTCTGGACGTTTCCGTGCCGAACACGCCTTTTCCGCGAACCAATTCGACCCATGAATTTCAAGCGCGCACCGATGCGAGAGCGAAAGCCGTCTCCTAAATATTTTACATCTCTATTTTAAGGAAACAACATGCGTTGTGAAGTCGTCGCTATCGGAACTGAATTGCTGTTGGGCCAAATCGTCGATACGAATTCGTCATGGATCGGCGAGCATCTAGCGCTTGCAGGGATCGATTCAATTTTCCAGGTCAAGGTTGGGGACAACGCGGACCGCATGGAATTTTGTATCCTCCAAGCTTTGGAGCGCAGCGATGCGGTGATTTGCTGCGGTGGACTGGGGCCCACACAAGACGACATCACACGGGAAGTGATTGCGCGAGTCATGGGTGTCGAACTACATCGGGACGAGGGCATCGTCGAAAAAATTAAACATATGTTCGAATCCCGCGGTCGCGTCATGAGCGACAACAACCGGCGCCAAGCTGACATCCCCGACGGCGCGGCACCAATTCCGGAAATGCCTGGTACTGCGCCAGGGTTGATGTGCCCTGTCGGCGATAAGGTCATTTACGCCGTGCCGGGCGTGCCGCACGAAATGCGCACCATGATGCAAGGTACCATTCTGGCCGACCTACAACGCCGGTCCGGGCAAACCACCGCCATTCGCAGCCGCGTGCTGCGCACCTGGGGCAACAGCGAATCTGGACTTGCCGAGGTCCTGGCGGATCGGATCGACGAGCTTGACGTGCTGGGCAACCCGACACTGGCCTTTCAGGCCAGCGGGATAGAAGGAATCAAGGTGCGCATCACTGCCAAGTCCAAAGATGAAACAACCGCCACGTCTATTATCGCGTTGGAAGAAACGCTAATCCGTAATCTGCTCGGCGATGTGATTTTTGGCGTCGACGATGAATCGATGGAAGTCGTCGTCATCGACCGAATGCGAGAACTTGGCTTGACGTTGGGCGTTGTTGAGGGGCTGACCGGCGGAGTCTTGGCCGCGCGCCTGAGCGAGGTTGATGTCGCAGGGCATGTTTTTCGGGGTGCGTTGGTTAGCAGCGCAAATGATCATGCGGGGGAAGCCGGCGCCACAGGTGAGGATCGCGCCATCGCCACCGCCAAAACCGCGCGGGATGCTTTCAACGCCGATGTCGGGATCGCGGTGTCTCTACCTGAAAATTTAACGGCACCGTCAACAGGGCAAACACCACCACCGGGACAAGTTTATCTGGGGATCGTCATCGGAAACAAAAGCTATTCCAACAGTACCGCGTTGCCCGGTGATCGAAATCGATTCCGAAA
>JAPKDL010000075.1 GCA_028822585.1 Alphaproteobacteria bacterium
TCTTCGTCGTCTTCGTCGTCTTCGTATGAGCCGACATCTACATTTCCGTCGGGCACCAAAAGGTCATTCCAATTAACGTTTGCTTCCTGGATGACAGCGTGCAGGCTTCTGGCGGTGGCGAGAACAGTATCGTCATTTTCGTCCCCCAACCGACCCAGTAGCTCAATGACGGCTTCCCGTTCTAATTTTTGATCCATAATTTTCCCATTAGAAATTTTGTGCGTGCGCGGCAATGTAACGCGTAAGATTAAAAAAACCGAGCCTCTTTCGACTCAATCGCCAAGCTAAACTACAACAGACATTTTCTAAGGGAGTTCGTCATGTTGAGGCAAGACCTATTATCCCGAATTATCTGTGGTGATTTTAGCCTTTTCAAGGCCACTGTGCCATCCATTGGCTTGAATCGGAGTGGCAATTCCTCTAAACATTTATTTATGAGATTTTGAAGATAAATAGTTAAATGTGGAGGGAATAATGGCCGTACGTGTCGCGATTAATGGGTTTGGTAGGATTGGCAGACTAGTTCTGCGAGCTGCGATGGAGTCGGGGCGTGACGACATTGAATTTGTCGGGATCAACGACCTTGGCGCTGTCAAAGCTAGCGCGCATTTGCTGAAATATGATTCAACTCACGGCACCTTTCCCGGCGATGTCGAAGTCGGCGACGACTGGATTGATTTGGGCCGGGGCAAAATAAAGGTCAGCGCAGAACGGGACCCTACCAAATTGCCGTGGAAAGAACTCGGCGTCGACATCGCCTTCGAATGCACGGGAATCTTCACCACGCGAGAACAAGCAGCCATGCATATTGAGGCCGGCGCGAAACGGGTTCTGGTTTCCGCACCCGCAACTAACGCTGACTTGACCGTCGTTTACGGTGTAAATCACGACCAATTGAACGCCAGCCACACCGTCATTTCAAACGCGTCCTGCACCACCAATTGCCTGGCGCCGGTGGCCCATGTCCTACACCAAGCAGTCGGCATCGAACGTGGCTTCATGACAACCATTCACGCCTTCACTGGTGACCAGACCACTCTGGACACGTTGCATAGCGATCCACGTCGAGCACGCACCGCCTCGACCTCGTTAATCCCGACCTCTACCGGCGCTGCCAAGGCGGTTGGCCTCGTCCTGCCGGAATTGTTGGGCAAGCTGGACGGCACGTCGATCCGCGTCCCAACGCAGAACGTGTCGTTGATCGACCTTAAATTTGACGCCTCACGGGACACCGACGCCGAGGAAATTAACGCCGCCATTAAGCAAGCTTCAGGCGGCACCTTGAAAGGGGTTTTGGAAACTAACGACGAACCCTTGGTGTCCATCGACTTCAATCATAACCCGGCCAGTTCCACCTTCGACCTGACCCAGACCACCGTAATTGAAAAGCGATTTGTCCGAGTGATGTCCTGGTACGACAACGAATGGGGTTTCTCCAATCGTATGTCCGACACGGCGGTTGCCATGGGGAAGCTCGGCTGAAGGAACAGCCCCTCCCTCTCAAGGCCATAGAAGTTGAAAACCCAGCACAGGCGACAGCAGCGATAAACGCCGCCGTCGCGCTGGGTTGCCCGTTGATGCTGATAAGCACAGAAAACGCAGCGACGTTCGCCGGTCCGGGATGGTTCTCCCATCTTGTGAAAAATGCAATGGTGCCGTTCCCGGATTGCGATGTCGTTGCGATGCTCGACTGTGGCGATTCGCCCGGCCATGCGTTGGCCGCATTACGGGAAGGTTTGCGTGCCATTCGTTTCCACGGCCCCACATTTCATAAAGTCGCCGATATCGCGAAGCAACACGACGCGCTTTTGTGTGAAATTCGGCCTTTATGCCTCGCACTTAAAAGAGTTCGGCAAGATGATGACTCCCTAAATACCGCCTGCCGCGATTGGCTGAAGGATTGAAATTCCGCCATATGTCAGGTATTCAATTATTAATCGAATTCACTCTAAAATTGGATAAGGAAACGTCGTCATGAGGATCACCCAGCGCGTCAAAAAAATTCTAACTAATTACGAAAGTGATTGTCCTGGCACTAAAGCAAATATCGCCCGGATATTGATGCATGGACGGTTGGGCGGCAGTGGGCGTGTCTTAATCCTTCCTGTGGACCAGGGTTTTGAACACGGCCCGGCACGAAGCTTCGCCAAAAACCCACCCGCCTATGACCCCCATTATCATTTCCAACTGGCCGTCGACGCCGGATTGTCCGCTTACGCCGCACCGCTTGGCATGATCGAAGCCGGCGCTGACAGTTTCGCAGGGGCGATTCCAACAATTCTGAAATGTAACAACGGCAACAGCGTTTCAACAAACAAGGACCAAGCGGTCACTGCGGGCGTCGACGATGCGTTGCGGTTAGGGTGTTCCGCGATCGGATTCACTATCTATCCAGGCTCGGAATATCAATACGATTTGATCGAAGAGATCAAAGATATGATTTTGGAAGCCAAGTCAGTTGGATTAGCATCGGTTGTCTGGTCCTACCCGCGCGGCGGCGACATAACCAAGGACGGTGAAACCTCCATCGATGTCATTGCCTACGCCGCTCAAATGGCGGCGCTGATAGGTGCCCACATCATCAAGGTGAAACCCCCAACAGACTTCATCATGCAAGACGACGCCCGCAAGGTGTACGAGTCTGAAAATATTGATATTTCAACGTTGCCCGCGCGTATTGCTCACGTCATGCAATCCGCATTCAACGGACGGCGTATTGTCGTGTTTTCGGGCGGTGCCGCGAAGGACCTAGACGGCGTGTTGGACGAAATTCGGCAAGTTCGCGATGGCGGCGGTAATGGTTCCATCATTGGCCGCAACACCTTCCAACGCCCCCGCGAGGAAGCGTTAGCGATGCTCGATTCTATTATCAAAATTTATCAGGGCAAAGCGTGACCAACATTTCTGATCCCAAGCCTGGCTGCCGCCTCTACCTCATCACGCCGCCGCGCATCGACGCGACGGCGTTCGCCATTCCACTTGCGGAAGCGCTGGATGCGGGCGATGTCGCCTGCGTTCAACTTCGACTGAAGGATGTCTCGGACGATGACATTCGCCGCGCCGCTGATATTCTGCGGCCCATAACGCAAGACCGCGACGTTGCTTTCATTATGAATGACCGGCCCGACTTGGCGCATGAAACCGGCAGCGATGGTGTCCATATCGGGCTAGAAGATGCGAGTTACGAAGATGCCCGTCTCGTTCTCGGGCCGGACTCGATTATCGGCGTCACCTGTTCCAATTCACGAGATCGCGCTACGGCGGCGGCAGAGGTGGGCGCAAGCTATATTGCTTTCGGTGCCTTTTTTCATTCGGAAACAAAGCCGCCCAAACATCGCGCCACCCCAAATATTTTGGAATGGTGGAGCGCGATAATGGAGGCGCCTTGTGTTGCGATTGGTGGGATTACAGTTGAAAATTGTCCACCACTCGTTAGCGCCGGCACTGATTTTATTTCTGTTGTATCGGCGATATGGGATTGTCCCGACGGTCCCGGTCACGCGGTCCAGGCCTTCAACAAAGTTTTTAAAGATCTGAATTGATTAAAGACGTGACGTTAACATTGCCTGTCAAACGCACAGGGTATATAAACCGCGCGGCCTTCAATAACCGGACATAAACAATGAAAATTGATGGGAATGAAATCCGTCCCGGAAATGTAATTGAACATCAGGGACGCTTGTGGCGCGCTGTGAAAACCCAGCACGTAAAACCTGGCAAGGGCGGCGCGTATATGCAGGTTGAATTGAAGGATGTTCGCAGCGGCACCAAGCTGAATGAACGCTTTCGCGCCTCAGAGACAGTCGAACGCGCCCGCTTGGATCAAAAAAATTATCAATTTCTATTTTCCGATGGCGACGAATTTACATTCATGGACAATGAAAACTACGAACAAATTACGCTTGACGTAGATTTCATCGGCGAGGACACATCCAAATTTCTGCAAGACGGCATGAATGTAAAAATCGAATCCTTCGAGGATGAGCCAATCGGCGTGGCGCTGCCGGAAACCGTGGACATGGTGATTGAAGAGGCGGACCCTGTCGTGAAAGGGCAAACCGCGTCATCATCATACAAACCCGCGGTGCTGGAAAACACGGTGAGGATTATGGTTCCGCCACATATCGAGTCGGGGACCAAGGTTACGGTGAACACCTCCGACGGCACCTATGTCAGCCGCGCTAAAGATTAAATTTACCGCCTGACTCTTAAATAACAATATGAATTGGTTCGCTTATGGCGCTTCGATCACCGACCATTAATGTCATGGCCATGGCCGCCGAAAAGGCCGCCCGGGCGCTTGTGCGCGATTTCGGTGAGGTTGAACAACTTCAGGTCAGCCGCAAAGGTCCAGCCGACTTTGTGTCTACAGCGGATACCAAGGCGGAAAAAACACTGGTGCGCGAATTAAGCAAGGCACGCCCGAATTTTGGATTCCTTTTGGAAGAACAAGGTGAAATTGCCGGGGTGGATCCGATGAATCGCTGGATTATTGACCCTTTGGATGGCACCACAAATTTTTTGCACGGTCTGCCTCATTTTGCCATTTCCATAGCATTGGAATACGACAAGGAAGTCATAGCCGGGGTTATCTATGATCCGGTTCGCGATGAAATGTTTTGGAGTGAACGGGGGCAAGGCACGTATTTAAACGACAAACGCCTCCGAGTCTCAGGCCGAGACCAACTGTCCGAAGGGCTGTTCGCCACGGGAATTCCGTTTATGGGCATTCTAGAAGATGGCGGCCATCAGTTGTTTATACGGCAACTTGAGAATGTCATGGGCGTTACGTCCGGCGTTCGTCGATGGGGTGCCGCGTCATTGGATTTAGCCTATGTCGCGGCCGGGCGATACGACGGCTTTTGGGAAAATGGCTTAAACCCTTGGGATGTCGCCGCCGGCATTCTCATGGTCCGCGAAGCGGGCGGACAAGTAACCGACATATCCGGGCGCCGGTATGAATTAGGCGCCGCCAATATTTGCGCCAGCAATGACGCCTTTCACAAACCACTCCGCACATTGCTACGAGACGCCCAGACCATTTAAGTGATTTCAATGCCATATAATATAGTTGGGTTTATGAGCCTGGGGAGTTGTACCCGTAAGCATGTTAGGCTATGCTGTTGTTGCGAATAACTGTCAGTAAAAAGCACACTATTTAAGTAATTCGAAGCCATTATGGCTGGGGTATTTTGGCGTTCCCATATGATTAATCGTCGGTTTTTAGCCGTATTAAGCGGTATTTTTCTCAGCGCAACGTTGACCGCCTCTGTCGCGGACGCACAACGGCGCTATAATCTTTATGCGCCTGGATCGAATCGCCCCAGCGTTATTGTCGACCTCACGGTATTAGACAAACTGGGTCCCGAACCTACGCTACCCAAAATACTTCGACCTTCCGCCCCGCTATCAACCCACACCATCACAGCGACTTTGGCTCCAGGGGTGCCTGCGAGTAGAAAGAGCACCCTGCTGCCGCCGCCAAGTGAACCGCCGAAATCTAATGTTTCAATCCCTCCGGAGTTGCGACAGCGTCCAATTGTGGCCGCGCGCACGCCGACTCGAACACCACCGCCAGCGCCCTTAATTACCAAACCTATTCAAGCAAAGATAATCGCGCCGAAGTTGTCTCCAGAAAACTTGGCACCATCCAAAATTGTGGCGAAACCTATACGAAAATCGGTCCCACCACCGATGTTAAAACAAATGACATCCAACACTACCACTCCACGAATTGCACCGCCAAAACTAGCAAAGCTACAATCAGCCACTTCAAGGTTTACAAAGCGAACCGCGGTGCCACCGCCACCGAAATTAAAAAAGCCAACCTTACCACAAGTAGCGTTGGCAGGTCCGGCTACATCGGCGGGGTCAAACGGGGCGCTCCAGATACGTTTTGACGTAGACTCGACGGACTTACCCAACAATGCAACCTCCGCTCTGAACACCTTAATAAAAAAACTTAAAGGCGACCCTAGCCTTCGCGTCCAATTACTTGGATACGCCAGTGGCCCGGAAAACTCCCCAAGTCAGGCGCGCCGATTGTCATTGTTCCGTGCGTTGTCGGTACGGACCCGTTTCATGAAGAGTGGAATCCGTAGCACGAGGATTGACGTCCGAGCGCTCGGCATGAAAAGCGGCGGCGGTCCAAAAGACCGTGTCGATGTGTTGTTCCCGCAGTCATAACAATTGGCCGCGCCAATCTATTTAGTTAGGTATTGCTCGCTGATGAACGTTTAATGACGCAGCCATCCCGTTTTTTAGGCCGCATGGGCTTGTTCTTACTGCTAGTGGTCGGCGTTGTCGGCCTTTTAATCCAAGCTCTGTCTTCCGCCTTTATGTCAAACGCCGCTTTAAACGGGGTGATCGTAGGTGTGCTGTTGATTGGAATCGTGCACGCTTTTAGGACCGTCACCATGCTTCGTGCCGAGGTCACATGGATTGAAAATTTTCGTCACGATTCGATTGCCCGCTCCAGCGGGGAAATGCCACGTCTTTTGGCACCAATGGCGACAATGCTTGGAGAACGTACCGGTCAGTTAAGCCTTTCAACCATCGCCTTGAAAACATTGCTTGATGGTATCGCCGCACGATTGGATGAAAGCCGGGAAATTTCCCGATATATGATAGGCCTTCTCGTTTTTTTAGGATTGCTTGGCACATTTTGGGGCCTCTTGGAAACCGTCAAATCCGTCAGTGGCGTTATCGCAGGGCTAGAAATAACCGGCGGCGACATGAACACCGCCTTCGCCGATTTAAAGTCAGGACTGACGGCACCAATGGCCGGCATGGGAACGGCGTTCAGCTCCTCCCTGTTCGGGCTCGCCGGATCACTCGTTCTTGGATTTCTAGAATTACAGGCCGGGCAAGCGCAAAATCGGTTTTACAACGACCTGGAAGAATGGCTATCCAGCCTCACACGGCTTGGCAGTGGCGGGATTGGTTCAGAAAGCGACCAGTCAGTGCCAGCGTTTATACAGGCCCTGCTGGAACAAATGGCCGATGGGTTGGAAGGATTGCAACGGACCCTGGCCCGCGGCGAAGAAAACCGCATCGATTATAACCGACTTCTTTTTGAATTGACGGAAAAAATCGGCGCACTGACCGAACAAATGTCGAGTGAACAAACATTGCTGTTAAAATTTGGAGAAACGCAGGCCGCCCTTGAACCAGTTCTCACCCGGTTGGCCAATTCATCTAACGAACATGGGTCGGACCAGGAAACCCTCGCCCATTTACGCATTATTGAAACCTACTTGGCCCGCATTCACGACGATGCGTCGACCGGACGCACAGAATCGGTGCAAGAAATCCGCAGCGAAATTCGCCTCCTGGCCCGAACGATCGCGGCTCTGGCGGAAGCCCCTGAACGTTAAATCGAGGTGCCGTTAAATGGCGCTCTCCCGCCGAAATAGAAACGCAACGAACATATGGCCTGGCTTTGTGGACGCGCTGGCCACATTGTTAATGGTTATAATTTTCGTCTTGATGATCTTCGTTATCAGCCAATTTTATCTAAGTGACGCGTTGCAAGGTCGTGACGAAGCGTTGGGCCGGTTAAACCATCAAGTGAGTGAACTCGCTGATTTGCTCAATCTGGAGCGACAGGTCAGCACTGATTTACGTACTAGCATCGCCCAAATTTCCGGTGAACTTCAAAGTTCGCTCGCCCAACGGGATGACCTTTCAACACAGTTAAATGGTTTATTGGGCGTCCGAGATTCCCTCACGGATTCCCAACTCGCCCATAAGACGCTCGAAGCCAAACGTAAAGCGACAACCGCCGTACAGGCCAAACTCATAAATGAGCTGGAACAAACCTACAAAGCGCTAGAAGACTCCAACAAAACCATTTCCGTCGATAAAGAAAAAATCAAACTTCAACTTCGTAAGCTGGCTAGTTTGCAGCAAGACATCGCGGCGCTCATCGCGCTTCGAGACGAATTAACGCACCAGATTGAGGAAACCGAGCAAAAAGTTTTAAAGGCAGAATCTGAGACAAAGGGTCAAAAAGAAATCTCCACGGCGGCGAAAGCGCAAGTCGCTCTTTTAAACAGACAAATGATGGCGTTGCGCGAACAAATTGGACTTCTGAATGTAACGCTCGAAACGTCTGAAGCCAAAGATAAAACCCAAAATACAAGGATTATAAACCTTGGAAAACGCCTAAACGCCGCCTTGGCGAGCAAGGTTCAGGAGCTTGCCCGATACCGATCCGAATTCTTCGGGCGTCTCCGGAAGGTGCTCGGCAGTCGGCGTGACATCCAGATAGTCGGCGACCGCTTCGTCTTTCAATCTGAGGTCTTATTCTCGTCAGGGTCAGCGGAATTGGAAGTACTTGGCAAGGCGCAATTGACCCATCTCGCCAACATATTGCAGGAAATTTCAAAAAATATTCCAAGCAAAATTAATTGGATACTCCGCGTCGATGGCCACACCGACCGCGTTCCGATTCATAACTTTAAATTTTCATCGAATTGGGAATTATCGACAAGCCGAGCAATTTCCGTCGTCAAATTTTTACAGGAACAGTCAATCCCTGCAAATCGTCTGGCGGCGGCAGGCTTCGGCGAATATCAACCACTGGACGCCAGAGACGATGAAATCGCCTATCGCCGAAATCGTCGAATCGAACTCAAATTCGATCAACGCTGAGCATCGACCGGCACCGCTGTTTTCAACTATTGCGCCTGATCGAATTGTAGGGCGACTAAGCGCCCATATAATCCACCAGCGGCAACAAGCGTGTGGTGATCCCCTTCAGCGACAATGCGCCCTTCCTCCATCACGATAATGCGATCGACTTTTAACACGGTCGCCAAGCGATGTGCTATCACGATGGTTGTCCGGTCTTCCATGAGCGATTCCAACGCCTGTTGCACCAAGCGCTCCGATTCAGCATCCAGCGCGCTTGTCGCTTCATCTAAAAGTAAAACCGACGGGTCGCGCAGAATAGCCCGTGCAATTGCGATGCGTTGCCGTTGCCCTCCTGACAATCGGGCGCCACGCTGGCCCAGCGACGACTGATATCCGTCCGGCAACTCCTCAATGAACACACTGGCGGCAGCGGCGACGGCGGCGGCGCGCACCTCTGCATCCGACGCCTCCGGACGCCCATAGCGAATATTCTCTATCGCGGAGTCGGAGAACACGACCGGGTCCTGCGCGACAATGCCAATACGGTGGCGCAACGCTGTCGGGTCAAGGTTACGTAAATCTACGTCATCGAATTCCAAAACACCGCCCACCGGGTCATAAAAACGCAAGAGCAGCTGAAACATCGTGGATTTCCCAGCCCCTGACGGCCCTACCAACGCCACAGTTTCACCTGGTAAAATTGTCAGATCTATATTTTTGAGCGCAGAAATTCCCAGGCGCGACGGGTAGGAAAAGGAGACATTACTAAACCGAATGCCGCCTTTGGCTGGCGTTGGCAAAGCCGTCGGTTTATCTGGCGCAATGACATCAGATTGTCGCTCCATCAACTCAAAGAGTCGCTCGGTTGCGCCCGCCGCACGTTGCAAATCCCCCACAACTTCCGACAAGGCGCCGACCGATCCCGCGACCACAACCGCATAAAAGACAAATGCCGACAGATCGCCCGGCGTCATGGCACCCGCAATGACCTCATGCCCCCCTTTCCATAACACAATGCCAATCGCGCCAAACACCAGTACGATCACGAAGACCGTCATCACCGCGCGGGCGCGTACGCGCTGGATCGACATATCAAAGGCACTTTGCGTTCGTGCCGCGAAACGATCGCGGTCAACCTCTTCATGGGTAAATGCCTGCATAGTTTCAACCGCACTTAACGCTTCATCCGCATAGGCGCTAATATCCGCTACTTTGTCTTGGGACGCACGGCTGAAGCGCCGGACCTTGCGGCCAAAAAACACCAGCGGCACGATAACCAATGGCACGCACAGGAACACTAAACCGGTTAGTTTGGGACTGGTGATAAATAACATTACAGCGCCGCCACAAAATAACAGAAAATTGCGCAATGCAATAGAAACAGACGACCCTATGACAAGTTGCAGTAATGTCGTGTCCGTTGTCAGGCGCGACAGAACCTCACCGGTGCGTGTCGTATCAAAAAACTCCGCACTCAACGTTGATACATGATTAAACACAGCGGTGCGGATATCCGCGACAGCCCGTTCCCCGACCCAAGACACCAGATAGAATCGGCCATAGGTCGCCCCGGCCAGCAGCAGAACTACCACCAACAGGACGAGTAACGCCGAATCGAGCAATGATTCGTTACCGCCTCTGAACCCCTCGTCCACAAGCGCGCGCAACCCCTGCCCTAGCGCTAGAACCGTCCCTGCTGCGACAATCAACGACACGCCAGCGCCGATGGCTCTTAGCCAATAAGGCCGCAGAAACCCATACAGTCGACCTAGAACGCGGAGATCGCCCCGTTTATCGCGTTCTTCCGTGACGGCTTCATCAATGTAACTTTTGTGCCGCAACCGCTAATTTTCCCTTAAAGGCGTTAAAATTGATAGTAGGCGTCAAACCGCATACCGTTATAGAATCAGGGATATAGACACCAGACGCCATCGACAAGCGGTAAGGAGACGTTAAAGGAAAACCCGCGCCAAAAAATTCGTGTAAAAACGATACAAAGCTTGCGCGCTTTGCGACAGTCCGCTATATCCGCGCTCTGACTTATTGGGAAAGATTATGAAACCAGAAATTCACCCTGACTACCATAACATCACCGTCAAGATGACTGATGGCACAAGTTACGAAACCCGCTCCACTTGGGGCGCGGAAGGCGATGTGATGACGTTGGACATTGACCCCGTCTCTCACCCAGCCTGGACAGGCGTTCATCGTTTGATCGACTCCGGCGGACAGCTGGCGAAATTCAACAAACGTTTCGAAGGTTTCGGCTTAGAATAGCGTTTGCTGATGCGACAGTATTAGGGCGTCCCTAGGGACGCCCTTTTTGATTCAGACGCGCTCTCGAAAAACAATCCCCTCTCCCCACATAAGAATTGAAGAGAAGCGAAACTATTTTGGGTTTCTTGTCATAATCCATAGAAGTCCGGTCATGAAGGCCAACTCCTTCATACCATGTCGCTTGTAAGGAGGATATGGCAATGTGTAGCTTTGATTTGAGTCCCTTGTTTCGTTCATCTGTCGGTTGCGACGGAATGGCGAGAATTCTCGATAATATAAACCGCGAACCAGCGCCCTCGTACCCGCCACATAATATCAAAGGTTGAACGAAGACGGCTACCGCATCACGATGGCGGTCGCTGGATTCGGCGAAAACGATATCACTATAAAAGTGAAGGAAATTGAACTTACAATCTCAGGTAAAGTAGTCCGGGACGACGAAGAGCCTAAAGACCGGCAGTACCTACATCGCGGCATCTCGGATCGCGCCTTCGAACGCCGGTTTAGCCCGGCGGACCATGTGAACATCAGGGGTGCTGGCCTCGAAAACGGCCTGCTTAATGTTGATATTGTTTGGGAAATTCCGGAGGCGAAGAAGCCCAAAATCATCCCTGTCAACGGTTCAAACAAAAAATTGGTAAACTCAAAGGTCGCGTAACCTGTAGGTCTGTCGAAATTCCAGGTACCTAAGAATTTCGTACTTCAGGTCAGCCACCCATTAGTCTCATGGGGCAGCTGATCAAAATGGATGAGAACTTTTTGTTTCGGTTGCGCCACTGCTCAAAGGAATACAAAATGACCTGAACGGTTGCTCACCAATGCCTCGGTTTCTGTTGTGACGCGCTTATATCAATGCTTCAAGGGCGGTTCGGATGCGAGTTGGGATCGCCTCCGGTCTTCGCGATTCCCGATCTATATAGACATGTACAAAATGCCCGAAGGCCGCTGGCGCAGCTTCGCCTTCAAGGAACAAACCAATATTATAGGACGCGCTTGACGTGCCTAACCGAAAGACACGAATGCCCGCCTCTACCGTCGCTGGAAAATTAATTTCCTTTCGGAATTCGCATTTCGTCTCAACCACGACACCAATGATCGGCGACTGTGTCGAATGCAGTCCGCCAACGGTGACAAGGTGTTCCGTCACCGCCGTATCGAAATACGAATAATACACCACATTATTTACATGGCCGTAAACGTCCACATCCGCCCAGCGGGTTGGAATTTTTAGGTAATATTTGAAATCATCCCGCGAAGGAGCCTCTGTTCGCGTCATCAATCAGACCCTGATTTGCCATAAAAATAGGCCTACTATTTTTAGCTGGCCCTTATATTGTTCCTGTCCAATCCGGACGCTGTAGATAGTATCGGCCTAAACAGATTTCGTCAAAAAAAATGAACCGCGTGAACTCACGCGGCTTAAGTTGGACAGCGAGGTGTCAGCTGAGGGCCAGTGTTGGCCCATACCCCGAAACGCAACCAGGGGAGCGATCCAGTTAACATTTACAAATTAGCGCGGATTCCCTAACAAATCGTTAATAGCGTAACAAAATTATCTTTTCCCAAAAAAAAATTTACCTTTACTGCCCGACCCAAACGACATCCACGGGCATGGAAACGTCCGTAATTTGACTGCTCGACTCGGAGCACAGAAACACCGCCACCTGACCTAATTGTTCGACCGTTATGACCCAGTGCGACGATTTATTCTCCCAACAGCGCGTCGACCGCCTCTTCAACTGTAACGCCAGGCGTCGCCGCGCAATCTTGTATCTGACGTTCAATTAATTCAGTGCGTACGAATCTGGGTTTAATAGCGTCGCATGTCGCGCCCTCAACAAGCGATGTGATAGCCTTCAAAATTAGACCAATCAGCGCCGTCATAACGAACATCGACCACGTGGCAGGTGGACAAACCCACCCGAATTCATTCGATTTTGACAGCATCTCCCCAAGCCGTTGTGGACAACCCGAGACCCCTAGGCGTCAAGCTTATTGGCGACGCCCAAGCCAATTTTTCTAGTCGATCCGGTGATTAACGCGACTCTAATCTTGCAACATTTAGGTTTTATCCTCTGTCATAAGCCGTAATGAGCGGCGTTCTACAGGATTTTTAAAACAACAACCACGGGTGCACGAGGTGAACACGCGTCAAACGATGATTAATTTTTGAAAAACGTGTCCGCGTTGGCGCGCCAGTCGTGTTTGGCTAAGATTGTAGCGTGCACCCGTTCTATTTCCGCCTCCATTTCCTCGATATACTCCCCCAACGCCTCAATAGACATGATCTCTAGATCCTTCGGTTTTGGTGTTCGGCTCTGCGATTCCAAGCCCTGTTTTTCCATGCCCGCTCCTTTCATTCATCGATGTGGAAATTTGACGTTTACTTGTAAGTTTGGTTCCATGTGATTAGACCTGCAAGCTCGATTTCCAAGCCCTGCACATGAGGAGCCAACGCGCATGTCCCCGTCAGAGACACTGCCCCAAACAATGACCGTCATTGAGATTTCCGAACCCGGTGGCCCGGAGGTTTTGATTCCCGCCCAACGCCCAACGCCAACACCCGGAGCACGGGATATCTTGATCAAGGTCAGCGCAGCAGGCGTGAATCGCCCCGACGCCATTCAACGTGCGGGACATTATCCGCCACCACCGGGTGCGACAGACCTGCCGGGGCTTGAAGTCGCCGGAACTGTCGCCGCTATTGGCGCGGACGTGAGCGAATTTTCTACCGGCGACGAAGTCTGCGCCTTAACGCCTGGCGGCGGATATGCGGAATATTGTCTGGCGCCCGCCGGACATTGCCTGCCAATCCCGTCGGGATTTACAATGGTCCAAGCGGCAGGCGTACCGGAGACCTATTTCACTGTCTGGCACAATGTGTTTCATCGTGGCGCATTGGCCAAAGACGAAACCTTTCTTGTCCATGGCGGGTCCAGCGGCATAGGCACCACGGCAATTCAGCTAGCGAAGAACGCCGGTGCCCGCGTTATCACAACGGCGGGCAGTGACGAGAAATGCCAATTCTGTGAAACCTTGGGCGCCGACAAGGCCATCAATTATCGCACCGAAGATTGGGCGGCGGTTATACGAGAGTTCACGGAAAAGAAAGGTGTCGACCTTATTCTCGACATGGTCGGCGCACGTTATATGCAGAAAAACATCAATTCGCTCGCTATGGACGGTCGCATCGTCGTCATCGGCTTTCTCGGCGGATCAAAAGCTGAAATCGACTTCTCGCGCGTCATGGTTCGCCGCCAAACCATCACCGGGTCAACCTTGCGTCCCCAATCCGACACCGCTAAATCCGACATTGCAGCAGCCTTAAAAGCCAATGTGTGGCCCATTTTGGACAATGGAACGGTGAAACCGATCATTCATCAAACATTCCCCCTGAACAAGGCGGCGGACGCCCATGCCTTGATGGAGTCGAGCGAACATATTGGTAAAATCATGCTAGTGCTTTAATCGTGAAATTCATATCATTAAATTTCACGTGAATCAGCACACTACTTATTGAACCTAGTGAGATTAAGGTCCTGCATTTCGCTCCATTTTATGGGGCGAACTTGCAAAAGATCACACTAGCAGTGTCGTAATCCTTGATATCAATCGAGTTCGTGTTTATGTGAACGCCAAGGATTTAATGTACCAACGACTCGAATTCAGCTATGACTGACATGGCGCGGGATTAAGACGCGTTTTGAACGCGCTTTTAAAGAAATTTTCTGTAAAAGGAACGATAATGGCGAAATTGCTCATGCCAAAAGGCACTGCTGTATGGCTGGTCGACAACACTACGTTGAGTTTCCTGCAGGTCGCTGAGTTTTGCGGACTCCATGAATTGGAGGTGCAAGCCATCGCCGATGGCGAAGTCGCAATTGGCATTGTCGGTCAGGACCCCGTCACCGCTAGGCAATTGACCCGCGAAGAAATCAACCGTTGCGAAGCCGACCCAGCTGCACGTCTTGAACTCGCCAAATCCGACATCCCCCAACCTGTTGTACGACCGAAAGGCCCGCGATATACGCCGGTCTCTAAGCGCGCCGACAAACCCGACGCCATCGCCTGGATGTTGCGGAACCAACCCGATCTCACCGACGCGCAGATTGGCCGCCTCATCGGCACCACCAAACCCACAATAAATGCCGTGCGCGACCGGACACATTGGAATTCGTCTAACTTAACGCCGCGTAGCCCGGTTGAAGTTGGCCTGTGCACGCATATGGAGCTTCGGAACGCTGTCATAAAAGCGGCGGAAAAAGTCGCAAAGAACCGTCCTGCAGGACAACAACCAGAGGTGCCGCCTCAAATCGTCGAGATAGCGGCGGAGCCCGAAGGACCTACTGATGAGCAAGCTGCTGAATTTTCTATGCAGGAAGGCCTATTGAGCGGTGGCATCGCGGAAAAGCCTGCGGAACCCACTGTCGAAGATTTGTGGCCAACGTCCTCTCCGGCACCCGACGCATCGTAATTACAAGCAATGTTTAAAAGATCAATCCTGCCTGATAACAAAGGGCTGGATTGTTTTTTTTCGTATCCGGGTTACGCGGTGAAGGCCGAAATCGCCTTTTCGTCAAATTTTAAACCCAGCCCTGGCTTATCGGATAACACAAGCTCGCCATTCTCAATCGCAGGTGTTTCTTCGTAGAGCGCTAACATCCACGGCATATATTCAACCGTCAACCCATTGGGACAGGCGGCGACGACATGCATCAAAATTTCTGGCATGACGTGGCTGACAATCGGTAAATTGAAGGCTTCCGCCATGCCCGCGACCTTCATCCATTG
>JAPKDL010000221.1 GCA_028822585.1 Alphaproteobacteria bacterium
GCCCCGCAAGGCTAAACCCCTTACGGAGACGCGGCTGCGGAATATCGCGCTGCACTATCTTGGCCGCTACGCCAGCGCGTCGGAAAATTTACGCCGCGTTTTGATGCGCCGGATAGCGAAGGCGCGGATGGAAGACCCTGCCGCAGCGCCAGACGCCGAAACATGGATTGATGTGCTGATCGAACGGTTCGAAAGCGCCGGGGTGCTGGATGACGCCGTTTACGCTGAAGCCCAAGTCCTAACCTTGCATCGACGCGGCGCGTCCGCGAAAGGAATTCGCCACCGGTTAAGCGCAAAGGGCGTCGGCACCGCAATCATTGATGCAGCGTTAAATTCACTTGGCAACTCAGACATGACAGCCGCGTGTCATTATGCGCGCCGCCGCCGTCTAGGGCCTTGGCGCCGAAAAGATCGGGCGGCGAAACGCGACCGCGACCTGGCGGCGTTGGGGCGCCAGGGATTTTCGTATCAAATCGCCAGCACTGTCATCGACAGCCCCGATGTTGAAAGCCTGGAGATCCTTGAGGCCTGTTAAGCGCCGGTGCCACCCCGAATCGCGCCCGCCTCAACCGAACCCCAGAGGACAGAATGGCTTTCCGGCAGGGGCCGGCTGTTTGGTGTCGACAACCAGATTCGGAACAACAGCCGGCCGTCGCCCCCATCGCCGTTGTCCTGAAACGGCGTTCGTCCGTGATAGGTAACGTGGTTGTTGAGAAACTGCATATCGCCAGGATTAATTGGCATTTCAAACCCCAACTCGTCCGCAAGCTCGCAGAGCAATCCGATGGCCTCGGCCTGCGCCGAGGTCAGAGACGGCACATCTGGCAATATTTCTGCCTGTTCGATATAGGTGCGGGAAAAATGACTGGTAAAATACCCCTCCCGCAGGCCGAATACCGGTAACACATAACTGCCCGCTTCAACGCCGACTTCATCTCCGGGGGAATAGCGATGAAAATCATCAAACAAGACGTCGACTAAATCTGGGCGGCGTTCCAGCATGGCGTTGTGAATGGCCGGTACGCTGACCAACCGGCTGGTCCCACCGCTACTGGCGCTGCGCACACCTAACAAGCCGACTACATCCGCGCGGTCGGTATGCCACCGCAATCCGTCAGCGGAATCGACGCGCTTTCCGCCGTTTTTGGAATTATCTCGAATATCGCGCATCAACCCGCGCGCTCCATTTTGCCCCACAGGCGTGCCAAGATGCGTCCCGACGCCATAGAAAATACTGCGAAGGTTTTCGTCTGAATAGCGCGAGACCGGTAGGCTGCTGAGTTTGACGACGCCGCACCCGCTTTCCAATTCCTCCGACACGTCCGCTAGTTTGTCGCCAAGCGGTCCCAAGGAGAAACGGTCTTTGGTGATTTCATCCCATTTCCACCCGGCGGCGTTTACATGGGCTAGCGCCCTATCGAGTTCACCGATATCAGACTCACTTAACGGATAACGCCAGTCATTAGCATCAGCGATATCGGCGCCAATCCAGCTTTCGGGCCCCTCTAAAGGCAGGCGGCTCATGACGGCACGCACGCCGCCATCAAAGCCGACAAATCGCCTTGGTTTTCCAGGTCGCCTACCATGCGCAGGATGGTCTCCATCTTTGCATCTCCAACCACAGGGGTGGCGACGGCGCGGAATTTATCCTGTAACCGGCTCCAGGTATCACCGTAATCACTTGACGGGATCGTTAAATCCGCGACTTCCCGGATCACCGTTCCATCCGTTTGGTGCACGATGATTTCCGAGCCATTGCGGGTCAAGTTCGGATCGCCACTCACCGCCACCTTGCGGCGCAACGCGACATAGTCCGGATCGGTCGCCGTTTCCACAGAGTACAAATTCATATCACCTGTCGGTGCGTCCGATAACGATAACGCAGCTGTGTGTCGAAGGCTGAATTTAACCTCCAGACCGGTTTCCGGTTCTTGTATGTTGCAGACACTCATGCACCGGGGATGCACCTTCAATTCGACCTTCGACACGCCGTTCCGGTTGAATCCCGGGTTGAGACGGGCTTTGCGGGCCGCTTCGATAGGGGAATGCGTGCCATAACACGCCGCATGGTATTTGAACTGTGTCTGCGTCGCAAAAAACAGCGCGCCCAAATCTTCCAAGGCCGCCGCGGGCGATACGGAATCGGACTGCGTGTAGCCAAACCCCTGAAAGCATTCCAAGGCGTCGGCGCGGCTCGTGAATCCACGAGACGCCAAATCCGCCGCCAGTAAGCCATTTTCAGACGCCTTGCCCGCATGCAGTGGTTTGCACATTGTACCAAACATGGACTTCAGACCAGCGGCTTGAGTGGCGGCGATGCCTAGCGCCGTTGCCGTCTGATCCGCATCCAGCCCCATCGACCGGGCGCTGCCAGCGGCGGCACCAAAGGTCCCAACCGTCGCGGTGGCGTGCCAGCCTGCTTCGTAGTGCCCTCCGCCCACAAACAAACCGACACGTGCTTCAGTTTCCAACCCCGCGACGAAAGCCGTTAACAAAGCCCCGCCATCCAGCCCTTCGCGTTCCGCCAGAGCCAGAACGGCGGGCATGATGGGCGCCGTGGGGTGTCCGCCCAAGGGCCGCAACACGTCGTCATAATCCAAGGCGTGACCCGCCGCGCCGTTTATCAAGGCCGCCTGGCGGACCGAACCACGTTCGGCGACGCCAACCAAGGTCGCGTGCGGGTCGCCGCCATCGGCGCGCGCACTGTCCCGCAGAATTTGAACTAGCGGGTCAGACGCCCCGGCAATGGTGACGCCCAACCAGTCCAGAATGCATTGCTTGGCAACGAATATCACATCGTCCGGCAAATGATCAAAATTCAAACCGCTACTATTTTCGGCAAGCAAGCGCGTGACTTCAGCGTGTTCAATCGTGTCGTCGATGGCGTGTGACATGTATTTATCTTCCCTATCGCTTTACTCTAACAATGTTCAGTTTCGGAATCGCCTGTCCGCTCTACGGCGCGCACCGACGCCGCCCCGCCCGGCAACGCCACCAACCGGCGGCGGGTTCGCGCCGCAACGGGTGTCGCTGCATAAATTTGTTTGCTCGCTTCGACAATTAAAACACCCGAAAAGGTCGGATACAACCGATCCCCGATGCGTTCGATAGCCGGTGCCGACCCCAGCAACAACCGCCGGTCAA
>JAPKDL010000222.1 GCA_028822585.1 Alphaproteobacteria bacterium
CATACGCCCGAAGCCATTGGCGATTATGTCGCAGGGCCAAATCACGTATTACCAACAGCGCGCAGCGCCCGGTTTTCATCGGGCCTGGGGGTGCATGACTTTATGAAACGCACGACGCTCATCGGCTGCGACGCGGACAGTCTTAGCGCCATAGGCCCGTCAGCGATGACATTGGCCAAGGCGGAAGGCCTCGACGCACATGAACGCTCCATCGCCATTAGGCTAAACGCACGGGACGAAAGTTGATTAGGGATGTCAGACGACAGAATCATCGAAATAACCCTCGATGACGTGTCGCTCGTCAGCCGCATACCCGAGGTCGAACATGAACGCGCCATCGCAATTTACGATCTCCTGGAAGAAAACAGCTTTATCCCGATAGGCGACTTCAAGGGACCCTACACCGTTCACCTCGCCATAGAAGACACCAACCGACTCGCCTTCCATATCGGCAATCTGGACAACGACCTTCTTCACAAGACCACGATGGGCCTAACGCCGTTTCGGCGAATCATTCGCGAATATTTCAGCATTTGCGAAAGCTATTTCGACGCCATCAAACGTATGACACCGTCACAAATCGAAACCATCGACATGGCGCGCCGGTCTCTTCACAACGAAGGTTCGGCTATCTTGATGGATCGGCTCCACGAAAAAATCAGCCTCGACAAAGACACCGCGCGCCGTTTTTTCACCCTAATCTGCGTCTTGCATTTTAAGGGCTGACGCCATGGGTACCGAAACGCTCCTCGGCGTCCCCCCCGAAGACTCAACGGAAATTCCCACCGCCGTTCTGTTCGCGTGTTCGTTCAACACCGTCCGGTCCCCTATGGCAGAATCGATCCTGAAACATTTTCATGGCTATAAGGTATATGTTGATTCCGTCGGCGCGCGAAAGGGCGAACTGGACCCTTTCGCCATCGAAGTTATGGACGAGATTGGCATCGATATCTCCAACCACAAACCCAAAAGTTTCGATGATTTGGAGGACACATCTTACGATTTAATCGTGACCTTGTCGCCCGAAGCGCAGCATCATGCAGTGGAGATGACCCGAACCATGGCGGCGGACGTCATCTTCTGGAACACCCTCGACCCCAGCTTCATAGAAGGTAACCGGGAGTCCCGGTTAATGATTTACCGACAAATACGCGATCAAATTCTGAACCGTATCAAGGAACGCTTTCCATTGACCAAGCCATCAGATATTTAGACTAAATCATGGCCATCACTCCTCATATCCGCGCCCAATTAATCCTCGCTTCCGCGTCGCCGCGGCGATTGTCATTGTTGGCGCAAATAAATGTCGCGCCAGACGCCGTCCAGCCCGCAGACATTGATGAACGTCCACAAAAACACGAGTTGCCACGCCCCCATGCCGTGCGACTGGCGCATGAGAAAGCGCAGGCGATTTTCACCACCAACCCGGACGCGCTTGTCCTGGGCGCCGACACTGTCGTGGCGCGGGGTCGACGTATCCTGCCCAAAGCCGAAGACGCAGGTACGGCCCATCAATGCCTGACGTTGCTATCAGGGGAAACCCACCGCGTTTATGGCGGCGTCGCGATCATCGGTCCTAACGGCGTTGCAGTAAACCGGGTCGTTTTAACGTCTGTGGCCTTCAAGCGCCTGTCCAAACAAGAGCTCGACCGCTATATCGACTCAGAAGAATGGCGCGGCAAAGCGGGCGGGTACGCTATACAAGGCGCTGCAGCGGCCTTTGTTCGCAAGATCAACGGATCATACTCGAATATTGTTGGGCTGCCTTTATTCGAAACGGCGCAACTTTTACACGGCCTGGGATACGATTTATGAGGGACGACACCATCGCTATCGAGGTTTCACCAGGTGAAACGCGCGCGGCCCTGATTGGAAACGACCAACGGCTTATCGAATTCCACATCGATCGGATGGGCCGCCAGAGCCTCATCGACGGCGTTTACCTGGGCCGAGTTCGACACATTGAGGCCGCCCATGCCGGCGCTTTTGTCGAAATTTCAGATGGCGTCACGGGCTTCCTGTCGCAATCCAAGGGGCTTACCCAGGGCCAGACGATCGTCGTACAGGTTATCCGCGACGCCAGTCGGGACAAAGGACCGGCCTTAACGCGGCGTCCTGTCATTCGCGGACGCTACCTGACTATATCGCCAAGTGGCAAGGACCTCTCCTTCGCCAGAGAACTGGGCGCAGGCCGGGAAAAGGCGCGGCTGGAAGAGTTTGCGCCCAAAACCTTGCGCGAAGGATTTGGCGTATCGATACGGCCCGCCGCCGCATTTGCCGATAACGACGCGCTGTTGGCGGAATCCGAAAGGCTGTACGCTGCCTGGGACGATATCGGCGAGGTCGCGGAGGCTGCGTCCGCCCCTGCGTTGTTGGCCCAACCGCCAAACGTCATCGTGCGGCTGTTGCGGGACCGCGCAACCAATGGCGAGATCATTATCGACGACCGCGAAACCTTTCGCGAAACGTTGATGGTGGTTCAGGACTACATGCCCGATATGTACGGGCTGGTCCGACGTCACGAGTCCAGTGAACCTATCTTTGATGCGATCGGCATTGTGGATGAAGTCGACACGTTGCCGGACCGAACCACGCCCATTCCCCGGGGTGGACAATTGACCATCGACGCCCTGGAGGCCTTGACCGCCATCGACGTGGACCGAGGCGGTGCCAGCGGTGGCGGCTCTCGCGAAGACGCCATCCTAAGTTTCAATATTGGCGCGGTCAAAGAAGCGGCGCGGCAAGTTCGGCTGCGCAACATTGCCGGTCTCATAGTCATCGACTTAATCTCAATGCGACACAAGGCGAAGAAGGACGTCCTTTTTCAGGCCGCCAAAAAAGCCTTTCGAACTGACCCGAACCCCAGTGATGTGTTAGGTCTCACCACCGCGGGACTGTTGGAAATTACACGGCGGCGCGCCGGCGCGCCCCTAGCGGCCTGGCTCAACATCCCCTCGCCCGCAATCACAGACGCTAGCGCGGAAGCCTGTGCGGCATTTCGAATTGCCTTACACGAAGGCGGTTCCAGCGCCTTAACCATTGACGCCGCCTCCGAAATTATTGCGCAAATGGAAGGACCATTACGTCCGGCGCTCGATGCGGTTAACCGAAAATTGGGTCGGAACTTAACGCTTCGC
>JAPKDL010000076.1 GCA_028822585.1 Alphaproteobacteria bacterium
CGATGCACGAATGTCACGCTGCCTTTAGGCTTGACCCGAGACACACAAAATTCCACCCAAGCGGTCAAATCTGCGTCGCCTTCCACCATGGAAATCGCCCGAGATGGGTTTTCCGGTGCGCCGCCCCGCGATAACGGCATATAGGGCGGGTTCGCCATAACGTGATCGAAGGGCTCGTCGGCAACAGCCGCGGGCGGGGCGAGCAAGTTACCGGTCACGATGGCGACGCGGTCACGAAGATCATTAGCGACGACATTAGCGCGCGCAAAATTCGCAAGGTCCACCTGTAGCTCCAACCCGGTCACCTGCGCGCCGGGAACCCGCGCCGCATAACACAAGGCCGCCGTTCCCACACCGGTTCCAACGTCCAGAACCCGGCCTGCCACCATTGGCGTGGCCGCAGCCAAGAAAACTGGGTCAACCGCCGCGCGAAACCCAAATTTCGGTTGTTTCAGAACAATACGACCACCCAGAAAGGCGTCATCACTGGGCGGCGGCTCATCGAGTTCACCGGCCGACACAAGCACACGGAGAGCATGATTATAGGCCTCATCAATCACGCATAACCGACGCGGAATCGCCATAGCCGACCCCGCCAGAACACTGGTGTGTCCATCAAGCACAATGGCTTCGATATCAGAATCCGACAACAGCGCCGTCAGCCAAGACAGCCGGACCGGGTCGGTCGTGCGCAATAGTTCCTTCATAACAGTGTCCTGATCCCTATCGAAGGCCGCACCTGGCTCTTGACGCTCGCGCGGGTTTTATTATGCTCCGCGCCATCAATTGACCATATCACAGAAAAGGCTTCAAATATTGGCCGTTGTTATTGATTTCAAGGGGCAGCGTCGCGAGAATGCGATACCAGCACTCGACAGAATGAGCGCCCTTGTCGCCGAAGACCTAGTAAAGGTCAATCAGGTGATTGTGAACAAAATGGATAGTCCCGTCCCACTGATACCCCAACTTGCTGGACATATCATCGCATCAGGCGGCAAGCGGCTGCGACCCATGCTGACCTTGGCAGCGGCGAAAATGTGTGGCTATCAGGGCGACCGCCAAATCAGCCTGGCGGCGTGTGTCGAATTCATTCACACCGCGACCTTGTTACATGACGATGTGGTCGATGCGTCGGATTTGCGGCGCGGCGCGGACAGCGCCAACGCTGTGTGGGGCAACCAAGCCTCAGTCCTGGTCGGTGATTTCCTGTTTTCCCGCGCCTTTCAATTAATGGTCCAGGACGGGTCCCTAAATGTACTGCGCATCCTGTCCGAAGCCTCCGCCACCATCGCTGAGGGCGAAGTCATGCAGCTTCTGACCGCCAACGACACCGAAACACAGGAAGCCGCCTATTTCGCCGTCATTCGCGCCAAAACCGCAAAACTATTTGCCGCGGCTGCAGAAATCGGCGCGGTTGTCGCCGAACGCCCGGAATCCGAACAGGAGGCGTTGGAAAGTTACGGCATGAATTTTGGAATTGCCTTCCAGATCGTTGACGACGCCCTGGATTATTCCGCCGAGCAAGCGAAGTTAGGCAAAACGATTGGCGATGATTTTCGCGAAGGAAAAATTACGCTGCCGGTTATTCTCTCCTGGCTGCGCGGTGATGACGCCGAACGCGTCTTCTGGCGCCGGACCCTGGCCGACTTGGAACAGGAAGACGGTGATTTGGAGCACGCCATTGCACTGATGAATTCACATAGCGCTTTGAGCGATTCCATTGAACGCGCCCGCCATTACGGTGCCACCGCCAAGGATTCGCTGGGCATCTTTTCGGAATCTCCGGTTAAACAATCGATGACCGGTCTTGTCGATTTTTGCATCGACCGGGCTTATTGACGCCAATCAAATATAGAGGACCAGCCCATGCCCAACGGGTTATTGAGAAATTACGACGCCACGGAGCTTGAGCGCCAATACAATCCTCGAATTTTCACGCCAAATGCTGAAGATTTGATGAATATTCCAGTCGATCTGAGCGCCGCCTTCCGTGATCGCGACGGCGCGGCGGCGATGGATATCCCTTACGGCCCCAACGCGGCGGAAAAACTCGACCTGTTTTTACCTCGAACCCCAGCAGGCGCCCCGGTGGAGATGTATATCCATGGCGGATACTGGCGGGCGCGGAGCAAGAATGACTTTAGCTTCATGGCCGACCCCATCGTCACCGCAGGCGGCATTTGCGCAGCGGTTGGGTACGCGTTGTGCCCAGAAATCACATTGGACGAAATCGTCCGGCAGATGCGTGCCGCGACGGTCTGGCTCTACAAAAATATTGGCGAGCATGGCGGCGACCCAAACCGCATCCATGTGAGCGGCCATTCCGCCGGGGGACATTTGACCGCGATGATGATCGCGACGGATTGGCCTAAATTCGAGGCTGGATTACCTGCTGATCTCGTCAAATCCGCCCTTCCTATCAGCGGCGTTTTCGACGTTGAACCAATCATCGGCACGTCGATCCAGGAAGACGTCCAACTAGATGCAGAGTCCGCCGGGCGAAATAGTCCGTTGCGACATCCTATTGCCAACAAAGGAACCTTAGCCGTGACCGTTGGCGGTGCCGAAAGCGAAGAATTCAAGGCGCAATCGAAGGCCTATGTGGAACACGCCCGCACCGAAGGATTGACCGTCGAACTCTTTGAAATTCCAGACAAGAACCATTTCACAATCCTGACCGACGCTACAACGCCGGACTATCCGCTCACCGAAGCTCGGTTGCGGCTGATGGGCTTGGCGTAATCAGGCGGCAATCGTCGAAACGGAATCCGACACGATTAACCGCGCCGCCGTCGCCGCGATTACATCGTCGGGCGTGAACCCTGGTGCCACTTCGTCCAACACGAACCCTTCCGGCGTGACGCTGATTACGGCAATGTCGGTAAACACTTTGGTGACACAGGCCCGCGTGGTCAGTGGGTAGGTCAGGTTTTCAACAAGCTTTGACGTTCCATCCTTGTCCGTGTGGCTCATCGTGACAAAGACCTGTTGCGCGCCAACCGCTATATCCATAGCCCCGCCAATGCCGCCAACATGACGGTTCGGCAAGCGCCAATTGGCGAAATCTCCATTGTCGGATACCTGATAAGCCCCCAGAATTGCAGCATCGAGCCGGCCGCCGCGCGCCACCGCGAATGAATCCGCATGATGAACAAACGCCGCGCCGGGGATCAACGTCACAGGCCCCTTACCCGCACTCATCAAATCGGTATCAACGTCTTCGTCTGCTGGTTGCGGCCCCATGCCGATGATGCCGTTTTCACTGTGGAAAATAACGTCGTAACCTTCGGGGATAAAATTTACCGCCAGCGTCGGAATACCAAGCCCGAGGTTCACCAACCAGCCGTCCTGTAATTCCGCTGCGACGCGTTTCGCGATTTGATTACGGTCCAGTCTTACGCTGTCACTCATGACCATGCTCCATCCCAACCATCCGGCTTATAGCGCCCGGTGACATAATAACGATCCACGAAGACGCCCGCTGTCATAATGTGTTCCGGGTCAAGGTCACCAAGGGCGACTTCCTCATCCGCTTCCACGATGGTGTATTTCGCCGCCATCGCCATCACGGGGTTCATGTTTTGCGACGCCAATCGGTAAATCAGATTACCACGAGGGTCCACCTTTGTCGCCTTCACCAGGGCAATGTCGCCTGGCAAAGCCGCTTCGATCAAATATTCGACGCCGTCTATCTCGTGGGTTGATTTGCCTTCGGCGATTTCCGTGCCAACGCCCGATGGTGACAAAATACCGCCCAGCCCAGCGCCCGCCGCGCGCATTCTTTCCGCCAGAATACCCTGCGGGACAATTTCTAGGTCGACCTTTCCCGCTTCATACAAATCAGTAAAAATTTTGGATTCCCGGCCCCATGGAAAGCTGCAAATGACCTTCCCTACACAGCCGTTGTGCAACAATTTCGCGACCCCAAGTTTTTGGGCACCCGACGAATTATTAACAATTGTAAGATCCCGCAAGCCGCGTTCACAAACGCCATCAATGAGTTTTTCCGGAATGCCGGAGAAACCGAATCCACCAACCAGCACCGTGTCGCCATCGGAAATTCGGTCGAGCGCATCCTCGATCGTTTCCACTTTTTTTTGCTTCATAAAAATTGCCATCCGCAATTGACCCGGGCGTAACGGTATCGCAACCGTTTAGGATCTACAATCCTAACCGATTAATTGCGCCGGGCGTAATGGCCGTCGATATATTGGTCCACGATACATTTAAACTGATCGGCGATATCGGCACCACGCAATGTCATCGCCTTTTCACCGTCTATAAACACCGGCGCCGCCGGTTCTTCGCCAGTGCCAGGTAAACTAATGCCGATATCGGCGTGTTTGCTTTCACCCGGCCCGTTCACGATGCACCCCATCACCGCCAAATTCATCGATTCAACGCCAACGTAGTCGTCGCGCCATTCCGGCATTCGCGTGCGGACATAATCCTGAATCGCCCCGGCCAAGGATTGGAAAACGGTGCTGGTGGTGCGGCCACAGCCAGGGCACGCGGTCACCAACGGCGTGAATGACCGTAGGCCCATGGTTTGCAAAATTTCCTGCGCGACGATGACTTCCCGCGTTCGGTCGCCGCCGGGTTCCGGCGTCAGGGACACCCGAATGGTGTCGCCAATACCCTCCTGCAACAACACGCCCATTGCCGCCGTCGACGCCACAATGCCCTTGGATCCCATGCCTGCTTCGGTCAAGCCCAGATGCAAGGCGTAATCGCCCCTCGCCGCCAATTCCCGGTAGACTGCAATCAGGCTTTGCACATCGCTAACCTTGCACGACAGAATAATCTTATCGCGTCCCATACCTAGGGCCTCCGCTCGCGCGGCGTTTTCAATCGCGGAAACGACCAGCGCTTCATGGGTAATGGCCAACGCTTCCTTGGGTGTGCCCGACTGAGCGTTTTGGTCCATTAACCGCACGACCAGATCCTGATCCAGGCTGCCCCAATTCACACCAATCCGAACCGGTTTGTCATATTGCAGCGCAACTTCGATCATCGTCGAAAATTGCGTATCACGTTTTTCCCGAAAGCCGACATTGCCAGGGTTGATGCGGTATTTCGCCAAGGCTTCCGCACAGGCCGGATGCTTGGTCAACAAGGTGTGCCCAATGTAATGAAAGTCGCCCACCAGGGGCACATCGATTCCTTGCGCGTCCAACCCGTCGCGAATATGCGGAATTGCTTTCGCCGCGTCATCGCGATCCACGGTCACGCGGACGACTTCGGACCCCGCCCGCGCCAAAGCCGCGACCTGCGCCACGGTGCCGGCCACATCGGCGGTGTCGGTGTTGGTCATCGATTGCACCATGATCGGCGCACCGCCGCCCACCACCACGCTGCCGACATTGACGGGAACCGTTTGTTTACGCTGTTCTGGCCCGGATTCGTTCGACATGACGTTCCGCCGGTAGTTGGATGAATTGATGGGCGCAAATTGACGCCGCGTCGCTTTTAACGCAAGTGGAATATTATTGGATAACCCGAAGCGGCGCGCCGTCCAGCCAGGCGAGCACATTCTCCAACGCATCCTGATAACGCGCGGCAAAGTTTTCTCGCGTTCGCCCGCCAATATGAGGCGTCAGTACGGTATTCGGCAGATTCCGTAAGGGATGATCGTTCGGCAAGGGCTCGACATCGAACACATCGAGACCTGCACCCGCGATAACATTACGACGCAAGGCGTCTAGAAGCGCCGTTTCATCAACAATGGGGCCCCGGGATGTGTTGATGAACAGTGCGGTCGGCTTCATAAGCGCGAATTCCCGCGCCCCGACAATCCCCCGCGTTCGTTCGCTCAATATCGTGTGAACCGACATGACATCGGATTGCGTAAATAAGGCGTCCTTATCCACCAGTGTCACGTCCAAGCCTTTGCATTGCGCTTCGGTCAGATTTTCGCTCCACGCGATAACATTCATATCGAATGCCTGCGCGACTCTAGCGACACCAGACCCCAGACGTCCGAGACCCAGAACGCCTAGAGTCTTACCCGTCAAACCGCTGGGCAGATGCAAGCCCCAGTCGCCCCCACGGACTCCGCGATCTTCTTCCGGAATCAATTTTGCCAGGCTCAAAATCAACCCCCAAGCCAGCTCAACAGTCGCATTCACAAACCCATATCCCGTACCACAAACTACCACGCCATGGTCGCTCAGCGCCGCCATGTCGAATGCCGCGTTGCGTCCTCCATGGGTAATTAACAGTTTCAAGTTAGGTAGTTGCTCGATCAAGCTACGGTCAAATTGCGTTTCTTCCCGAGCCGCCACCACGACCTCATAGGGCGCCAATAATTCCGCCACGCCACGGGTCAGGCGGTCATGAAAAATATCCACATTAATATTTTCAGGAAGGCGGGACCAATCCGTCGTGTCGCGCGCCAGTCGTTGGTAATCGTTAATAATCGCCAATTTCATGAGGGCCATCCTATAGCTTATGCTTCCGCACGGACGAACACCCAAAGTTCCGGGTCCGGGTGCAGCCGCAAATTGCGATGTCCTTTGCCCGTAAGATCGTCCACCAACAAGGTGTCGCCGGTTTGTAATATTCGCTTCTCACCATCGCTGACCTCGATTTCGGTCTTGCCGCACATGAAGTGAACATATTGCCGTTGCGGCGCCACATGCCAATCACCCAAGGCCGGTCGATCACCCAGCGGTTCGGTTTCCCGATAGACCAGACCATTCGATTCGATGACTCTGGAATACGCTGCGCTGCTGCGGAACTCGACCCCGGTCTCCCTCAATTCGTCAAAATGAGTCTCGCCGGACTCATCGGTAAATATGCGTGTGATTTTCATAAAATCGCCCCCTCCCCAAGAGATCCAGCCTAACAGGTCTTGATTAGCTTTTCACGAATTGCAAATTTTCCTAAGATCATCTCGGGAGGATCGTATGACGCAAACATTATTGTTAACCGGGGACATGAATTTTCAAGGGGTTACAGACCCCAACATCCCCTTCACCAAGGTCGCAGACACGTTGCGCGCCGCAGATGTCGTGTTCGGTAATCTGGAATGCTGTTTTTATGATCGCGCAGATCACGACCCTGGCCAACGCGAAGGATTTTACGCGCCCCCCAGCGCTGTCGGTGCCCTCGCCAATCATGACGCCGTGGGGTGCGCCAACAATGTGACCTATGGCGAGGACGCCGTCATGGCTTCGCTGGCGCAACTGGACCAATTGGGCGTGGCCCACACCGGTGCCGGCGCGAACGTCGACGCCGCACGCCAACCCGCCATTATCGAACGCGAGGGGCGCCGCTACGGCATGTTGCAACGCACCTCCATTTACTGGCCAAAAAACCAGGAAGCGACAATATCGCGCCCCGGCGTCGCGATCCTGAAGGCGCACACCGCCTATCGACCGCGCATGGATGAACTGGCGCCCAACCGGCCCGGCGTGGCACCTGAAATCATCACCTGGGCCGACCCCGACTATCTGGCCAATTACACCGCAGAGATTTCCGCCTTGGTGGAAAACACGGATTTCGCAGTGGCCTCCCATCATTGGGGTCCGGGACCGGATATCCTCGCCTACCAAACTGAAATCGCCCACGCCGCCATCGACTCCGGTGCTGGCGCGGTTATGGGGCATGGCCCACATATGCCGCTTGGGATCGAAATTTATCGCGACCGACCCATCTTTTACGGATTGGTGAACTTCTCCTTCGACATTGGCCATCATGGAAAACATGGCGAATGGATAGGCCTCGTCGCACAGCTTATCCTGGACGGCGACGACATTCAGGAGGCCGCCTTTCGCCTCGTGCGCCATAATGCCGACAACCAGACATATTTTTGTAATCCGGCAGAAGAACCCGAGGAATTGGCTATTATCCAGGAACGATCCAAGGGATTAGGCGCAGCATTCAACATTGTCGACGACCGAGTCGTGATCTGGCGGAAATCGTGAAGGCGTCCCTGTTTTGCAGAAGCCTAAATATTTTACCGATCACCTGGCGATCCCTGTTAATTCAGCGGCGTTCCTAGATCCCATCGGCGACGACCACTTCGCCGGGTATTTCGTGACGTTCAGAATCGAGCTCCATCATATCGACCCAACCAGCGTAAACATGTCGGGTGCGGTCGGTAATGATCCCCGCTCCTAACAAGGTGCGCACCAAAATGAGGAAGACATTCGTGCCTTCTTTTAATTCCGACCGGCGCACATCGTCATTGAAGGTTTCTCGAACGGCGTCGCGCATCTATTTCCAGTCCAACCCGAATTCGCCGTAGATCACCTGTTTCTCCCGAATATTGACAAGATTGAACAACAGCGTTCCGTCAGCATCGGTGCTCATTTTCTGGAAGAACAATCTTAGGGCACCACCTGGCACCATATCCCCACCAGTGACATTTCGTATAAAAAGTAAGCCAGCCACCAACAAAAGGGGCGCCTTTTTCCAATCCAGCCCTTATGATTAATGTCACACAGATTCAAAAATTGGATGGCGTTATGGAAAATAGGCAGATTTTATTCGCAAAAACACCGGTTGGCGCGGTCAAACCAAGTGACTTCGAATTTCGCGACGCAGCCCTTCCTGCGCCTGGGGGCGGTGACGTCCTGATTCGGAACATTTACCTGTCCTGCGATCCGTATATGCGAAGCCGGATGGACCCAAGCTCAGGTTATGGGACGTATTTTGACCTTGGTAAAGTTCTGCCGGCCCGAGTGGTTGGGCAAGTTCATGAATCGCGCAATCCAGACTTCAAAACCGGTGACTTCGTGTGGGGCTTCCTGGGTTGGGAATTATACACCCTGGTCTCCGGCGGCAAAGGGCTTCGCATCATCGATCCCAACCTGGGGCCGATTTCACACGCAATTACGGTTCTAGGCATGCCGGGGCGAACCGCGGAAGTCGGTATCTATGACTTATCAAATCCGCAACCAGGCGAAACGGTTTATGTATCCGCCGCGTGTGGCGCCGTCGGTCAGGTCGTCGGTCAATTGGCGAAGATGAAGGGTTGCCGCGCCGTCGGTAGCGCCGGGTCAGAAGCCAAGGTCGCACATCTTATCGACAATTTAGGCTATGACGCGGCCTTTAATTATAAAACGGTTCCGTCCATCGCCGCCGCGCTGGATGAGAATTGCCCGGATGGGATCGATATTTATTTCGACAATGTTGGCGGCGAGACCCTGGCCGCCGTGCTGGAACGGATCAACGATGGCGCACGCATTCCCGTATGCGGACAAATATCACAATACGATTTGGAAAGCCGTCAAAATCCGGTCGACCAAAGCGCCTTGTTGGAAAATGCGAACGCAACCTTGGAGAAATTCAGCATCTACAAACACATGGACGCATTTGATGCCTTCCCGCCACGCATGTCCGCATGGATGAAAGACGGTAAAATTGTCTATTATGAAGACATCGTCGAGGGACTCGACAACGCACCGGACGCCTTCATCAAAATGATGGCAGGCGAAAACCTTGGCAAACGGTTGGTCCGTGTAGGCGACGACCCAACCTTATAGAGCAGCTCAACTTTAATCTAACGCATTTCAAACCTCCATTCAACATATTGAATTAGCTACTTCTTTATAGCAAACTCACGTGTTTATCGGATCATCTTTGGTGATTCCGATAGATCACGCTATTTGCTTTTGAACCTACTTGCCCTTGAACGAGGGTGCGCGGCGTTCTCGCCAGGACTCGTGCGCCTCGGCGGCGTCTTCGGTGAATTCCAGCGCCATAAACCGATAAGCGTCCGCCAGCGACGCATCTTCTATGTTCGGAATGTCCATACCCCGCAACAGTGATTCCTTTGTCAGACGCGTGGCCAAGGGTGGTAGAGCGGCAATATGGTCGGCGACGCTCATCGCCTGACCCATTAAATCGGCGTGCGGAACCAACCATTGCGCCAATCCAACGCGATAGGCCTCCTCGCCACTCATCGGAAAACCCATCGCCATGCGCATCGCCAAACCCTTGCCAACCCATCGCGCCAATCGGGCGGACCCACCATAGGCGGGCATAATGCCGAGTGCGGCTTGTGGCAGGCGCCACTCCGCACGGTCGGACGCGACAATCAAGTCGCAGGAGAATGTAATTATGCATCCAATGCCAATGGCGTAACCGTTAACAGCGCCGATCACCGGCTTGGAAAATTCCTGCAAAGCCGTAAAGGGAAAGTTCCGAAATCGCGGCAAATCCTTGATGAATTGCGCCGTGGATGCGGACTTGTGTGTATTAGGGTCCTTCAAATTGGCCCCGGCAGAAAACGCGCCCCCCGCCTCATCACCTGTCAAAACCATGCAATGAACGTCGTCATCCGCCTCCATTTCAGCCAGATACTTGTCCAAACCTTCGTAATAGTCCGGGCCCCAGGCGTTGCGCGCGCCAGGTCGGCTTAACGTTAACACGCCAACCTGATTCTTTTTTTCATAAATGATCGGCATGATGTTGTGCTCCTATGAAGTGGTTGCGCAAAACTGTCGCATGAAAATATCCGGACGCTTTAACATTGTGCTGCGAAGTGTCACAGTATCCCTATATATTTAGTCACTCAAGACAGGGGGAATGGCATGGGTAAGCTAGAGGGAAAATCAGTACTGATTACAGGTGCCAGCCGGGGCATTGGGCAAATTACAGCAGAATTATTCGCCGCTGAAGGCGCAAAAATCGTCGTAGCAGCGCGTACGTTGAACGAAGGCGACCACATGTTGGAAGGTTCGTTGGCACGTACGGTGAAGAATATTAAAGACGCTGGTGGGAACGCAACCGGCGTGGCCGCCGATATTTCGCTGGAGCCTGAATGCCAAATTCTGGTGGAGAAGGCGCAAGCCGCCTATGGCAAAATTGATATTTTGGTTAACAACGCGGCGTTGAACTACTATACCCCCCTTATCGACTATCCAACCAACCGATGGGTTCGGTGCTTTCTGATCAACGTCCACGCACCTTTTATCTTATCAAAACTCGTGCTGCCGGATATGGTTGCCGGTGACGGTGGCGCTATCGTCAACATCAGCTCGGGGTCGGCGATTGGACCGGGCCGAGGGCCGTACGAAGACCAACACAATTACGGCGGCACCATGTATGGCGCCACCAAGGCGGCGTTGGAGCGTATGACACAGGGCCTTGCCCAGGAAGTCTCCAGCCACGGCAATATTTCCGTCACCGCCATGTCGCCGTCGCGTATTGTAGCGACGCCGGGCACAATTCATCATAATCTAGTCACCGGATATGACGATCCGCGCGGCGAGCCACCGTCGATGATGGCGCAAGGGGCCTTGTTGCTGGCGAGCGAACCAGTAGAAAAGGTGAACGGTCGGGTCACCTATGACCAACAAATTCTGAAGGAATTCGGCTGGATTGAAAATGCGGTCGGACGCGGCGTCGACACCGACGGATCGGGGTTTTCCAAGGTCTAGAGCAATTAAGATTGAGGGGAAAGCTGCTAGCGATTCACCCAATCTTATTTCTTTGCTCTACCTCTAGGGTACGAGCGGATTCACAGGCCTGATCCAACGCAAGGAATTCGCTGAACCAAGCCTGACACGCTCTAAATAAGGTAACAGTCTCGCCTTAGCGAAGGTGGCAGCACACTTGGTGGCCAGGTGCAATTTCCCTTAAGAGAGGCTCTTCCACCTTGCAGCGTTCCTCCACATAAGGACAACGTGTGTGGAAATGACAACCCGAAGGTGGCTTGATGGGACTCGGTACATCGCCCTTCAGAATAATTTTTTCCCGCCGAATCGTCGGGTCAGGAATCGGCACAGCCGATAGCAACGCTTCCGTGTAGGGATGTTGCGGACTAGTGAACAGCGTCTTCTTGTCGGTGTACTCCACAATCCGGCCGAGATACATCACCGCAATATGGTCGCTAATGTGTTCCACCACCGCTAAATCGTGGGCGATGAAGAGATAGGACAGCTTAAATTCCTGCTGTAAATCCATCAACAGATTAATCACCTGCGCCTGAATAGACACATCCAGCGCGGAGACCGGTTCATCGCCGATTATCAAGCGTGGATTCAACGCCAACGCGCGCGCGATACCGATACGCTGTCGTTGACCACCGGAAAATTCATGCGGGAAACTATCCATCTGCGCCCGACGCAAACCGACTTTGTCGAACAATTCAGCGACGCGTTCCTTTTCCTGTTCCTTGCTTTCAGCGATGCCGTGAACCTTTAGAAGTTCTCCGACGATATCACCGGCGGACATCCGCGGGTTCAATGAAGAATACGGGTCCTGAAAAATGATCTGCATTTCCCGGCGGAAATTGCGAAGCGCTGGTTTATTCAGTGTCGTAATGTCGGTGCCTTCAACCTCGATTTTACCTTCTGTCGGTTCCAGCAAGCGTAAAACGGTTCGTCCAACGGTCGATTTTCCGCAGCCACTTTCGCCAACCAACCCCAGTGTTTCGCCCTCGTTGATCGAGAAACTTACCCCATCTACCGCAAAGACGTTCCCAACGGTACGGGACAAGATGCCTTTTTTGATCGGGAAATGCTTTTTTAAGCCTTCGACCTTCAAGACCGGCGTTTTACCCGCCGCAGTGGTCGCTTGGGAGGCCTCAACCATTGTTTTCTCCATACAGTTTATCCGAGTGCCAACAGGCTACCCAATGATCCGGCTTCCGTTCCACGTAGGGGGGGTATTCCGATTTACACTTTTCGTCAGCGTGAGGGCAACGTGGCGCAAACGTGCAGCCCCCCGGTAAATTAATCAACATCGGTACGATGCCCGGTATTTCCGCCAACCGTTCAACTTTTGATTCTTCGCCCTTCATGATGTCGAGATGCGGCACCGAGGCCAACAGACCATGTGTGTAGGGGTGCAACGGTTCAGCGAACAAATCTTCGACACTCCCCTCCTCCACCTTTTTACCGGCATACATCACCACGACCCTTTTGGCCGTTTCGGCAATTACACCCAAATCATGCGTAATCAGGATGACCGCTGTGTCCAACTCTTTCTGCAATTGCAGCACGAGGTCGAGAATTTGCGCCTGAATGGTCACATCCAACGCCGTCGTCGGTTCATCGGCGATCAAAACCTTTGGATTACACGCCAGAGCCATGGCAATCATCACGCGCTGGCGCATCCCACCAGACAGTTGGTGAGGGTATTCTTTCACCCGTTGTTCGGCTTCTGGAATTTGCACCAGATCCAGCATTTCCACCGACCGCTTCAAGGCCTGTTCCTTGGTCATACCTTGGTGCAGGATCAGCGCTTCACTGATTTGGTGGCCAATTCTGAACACCGGGTTCAGCGCGGTCATCGGTTCCTGAAATATCATCGACATTTCATTGCCGCGAACGTCGCGCATTTCTGCAGGCGTCAGTTTCAACAAATCTCTACCGTCTAATTTTACCGTACCAGCAACGGTTTTACCTGGTGGGTCCGGCACCAAGCGCATAAGGGACAGCGCCGTGATGCTTTTCCCACAACCGGATTCCCCTACAATTCCGAGTGTTTCACCTTTTTGCAGGTAAAACGAAACGTCATCCACCGCCTTAACGATACCTTGACGGGTAAAGAAGTAGGTGGTGAGCCCATCCACCTCCATCATCAAATCGGCGCCTTCGGGTGGCCTAGGCTTGGACGCCGCTGTTTCGCCGCTAACTGTATCGACCATTCACTTACTCACCATATTTAGTGGTTTAATTTGAATTGCGGCTCAAGCGAGAAGCTCAACACGCAGATTATCATCGTCATCTTTTCAAACAGCTTTCATATAATTAACTACGCTGTCTGGGATCAAGGATATCGCGCAAAGCGTCGCCGAGGAGATTAGTGCCAAAGACAACAACGCTAATCGCCAGACCAGGGAAGATCACCAGCCACGGGGCGACACGTGCGTATTCCGCCGCATTTTCAGACAACATCCGTCCCCAGGAAGGGTGCGGTTCAGGAACGCCCAGTCCCAGAAACGACAAGGATGCTTCGACCAAAATTGCCGAGCCCAGTTGCGCCGTCCCCAACACAATCAGCGGCGCCAGCGTATTAGGCAACACATGGCGAAAGGCGACACGAAGCTCCGTCATGCCTGCAGCGCGCGCCGCCTCCACAAAGGGCATTTCTCGAAGCGCCAGCGTACTTGATCTGACCACGCGAGCCACGCGTGGCACAAGGGGTATGGATATCGCCAATATGGTATTTTCCAGCGACGGCCCCAGGGACGCCGCCATCACTAACGCCAGCACCAACAACGGCAAGGCCTGCATAATGTCGATGATCCGCTGCATGATCAAATCGAACCAACCCAGCAGGTAGCCGGACATCAACCCGATGACGACCCCGATAATTCCACCCAACAACGTGGACGAAATGCCAACCACCAGTGAAATGCGAGATCCGTGCACGATACGCGCGAACATGTCGCGGCCCATCATATCGGCACCCATGATGTTGGTCATGCTCGGCGCAGCCAAGGAAAGGTTTGAATCCGTTTGAACCGGGTCGTGCACTGCGATCACATCTGCGAAGATCGCCATGAGAACGAACATGATGACGATCGTAATACCAAAACAGGCCAGCGGAAAATTTTTGGCAAAATGAACTATTGCATCCCACCGCCCGTCAATATTAGCACCGGCCTTAGCAAGTTCCGCTTGTTGATCAATATCCGTCACAATTTATGCCTCCCAAACGAGTTTCGCACTACTCACCGTATTTAATGCGCGGGTCGAGCGCCCCGTATGTCAAATCAACAATGAAGTTCACCGTCACCACGATCAAGGCAATGAGCATGACCAGGCTTTGCACAATCGGATAATCCCGCATCAGAATGGCTTCGACCAGGAAGTGCGCCACGCCAGGAATATTAAACACCGTTTCCGTGATGATGAGCCCGCCGATCAGGAATGCTGCTTCGATACCAATGATTGTCGTGACCGGCAGAAAAGCATTCTTCAACGCATGGGAATAGTTCACCGCATTATCCGTCGCCCCTTTGGCGCGCGCGGTGCGGATATAATCCTGACGCAACACTTCCAGCATGGACGATCGCGTCAGCCGCATAATCAACGCTGAACTGCGAAAACCTACCGCCGCTGCCGGTATAGTATAGAGCAACAACTCGTCCATTAAATTTGCCGGCGGGTCGATATAGATAGGAATGTCGCCGAACCACGCCAAGGACACCATCAATATCAACAGAGCGAGCCAGAAAGACGGTAGGGACAGGCCGCTCAGGCTGATAACACGCAAGGTGTAGTCCAAACCCGTGTCCTGTTTAACCGCACTGATTACACCTAGCGGCACACCAAACAATACCGAGAACCCAAGCGCCATAATGGCGAGCTTTGCTGTGATAGGAATACGTGGACCAAGTTCATCGACTGCAGGCATTTCCGAAACGTAAGAATACCCGAGGTCCCAATGCATCATGCCCCAGATCCAGTCGAAGTACTGCACCGGTATTGAGCGGTCTAGCCCAAGTTCTTTCTCTATCTCCAATTTTTCAACAGGGTCAACAAACCCAGCCGAATCAAACATGATGTCAACAATGTTACCGGGCATCAG
>JAPKDL010000223.1 GCA_028822585.1 Alphaproteobacteria bacterium
TTCCTCAACAAATCGAGGGAAAACAGGGCTAGGTTTTGGTAAAGCTGTTCCTGGCGTCAACATTGTACCCAGCGCGGTATAATCACGGGCGTCTTTGGAAACCGACAGTTGGTCCAAAATTTTGTCAGCGGATTCAGGCATAATAGGCTGCACATACAGGGCAATCATACGGATTGTTTCCGCTAAAGTGTAAAGAACTGTCGCCATACGGGCTTTATCAGTCTTCCGCAGCGCCCAGGGCGCTTGCGCGTCGACATAACGGTTCGCATCCCCGATGACTGCCCAGATAGCTTCAAAGGCGCGGTGGAACAATTGTTGTCCAAATTCTTGGCGCAACGTATCGATTAGGCCCCTCGCCTTGTTCAATAATGCTTTGTCTCCCGGTGTAAAGTCGTCGTGTTCCGGGACTGACGCAGCGCAATTTTTTGCAACCATTGTCAGGACTCGCTGGCACAGATTACCCAAGTCATTTGCCAAATCTCCATTTATACGATGAACCATCGCTGTGCTCGAAAAGTCACCATCATTGCCAAACGGAACTTCGCGCATCAGAAAATACCGCACCGGGTCCAACCCATAGGTTTCAACCAACGCGATAGGGTCGATCACATTTCCCAGGGACTTCGATATTTTTTCACCTTCGTTCGTCCACCAGCCATGCGCAAACACCCGTTTTGGCGGCGCCAAATTGGCCGCCATTAGAAACGCCGGCCAATAAACAGCGTGAAAGCGTAAAATATCCTTGCCCACCATATGCACATCAGCGGGCCAGAATTTCTTGTAATTCTCACTTTCGGTATCGGGATAACCGACGGCAGTAATGTAGTTGGTTAAAGCGTCCAACCAGACATACATGATGTGGGCGTCATCGTCCGGCACTGGCACGCCCCACTTGAAGGTCGTCCGCGACACAGACAAGTCCCGTAAACCACTTTTAACAAAGCTGATGACTTCATTCCGTCGGGACGCCGGTGCGATAAAATCCGGGTTGTTTTCGTAAAACGTTAATAACTGGTCTTCAAACTCCGACAAGCGGAAGAAGTAACTAGGTTCAGCGATCCATTCGACTTCCGCGCCGGACGGCGCAAACCGGCGGCCTGTCTCATCCTTGCTCAGTTCATTTTCACCATAGAATGCCTCGTCGCGAACGGCGTACCAGCCTTCATAGGCACCGAGGTAAATATGTCCGTTGTCCCGTAATCTGCGCCAAATTTCTTGAACGGATTCGATGTGGCGGGGCTCTGTCGTGCGAATAAAATCATCAACGGTGAAGTTCAACGCTTCCGGCAATACACGGAACGCTTGGGACACTTTGTCGGTGAAGGCTTGCGGTTCGACACCAGCCTTCGCCGCTGCATCTTCAACTTTTTGTCCGTGTTCATCGGTTCCCGTTTGGAACCGGACATCGTAGCCGTCCAGTCGCATGAACCGGGCGAGGCAATCACAGGCCAACGTCGTATAGGCGTGTCCGATATGTGGTGCGTCGTTCACATAATAAATCGGCGTCGTGATGTAATATGGCGTGCGATCTGCCATGTTCGTCTGTTGGCTCCTCTTGGATACAGAACGGTTACCTTTACGCCGTCACTACGGCTTGCAAGGCCAGAAAGACGCCGACCACGACTTGTTTTTGATCTAGGTTTACGCGTTCGGCCCTAGTCAGCATTTGGTTGACCTTGTCCCACACCTCCATCCATTGTGCAAGATTTGCGGCGGTAGCGAGCGTTGTCATCAACGTCCCCTCGCCCGGAATGCAATTGCGGCTGTTTTGTCCGCGCGCCGCGGCGCCGATCAAGCGTGACATCCAGCCCGATAGTAACCACGTAAAAGTTACAAATCCTTCACCACGCGCCATTTTATCGCCAAGTGCGTGAACTCCCGTGATATCCAGGTCCCGCAATTGGCCCAACAAACCCATAATTTCGCGATATAGCGCCAAACCACCACTTTGCTCCAACCGTAGCGCCGCGCCAATACTACCTTCTCCCAAAGCGGCCAACACCATACGGTCGTCCTCACTGAGATCGGGTAGATAGCGCGTTAGGAGTGTGGCCATCAAATCTGGTTGAAGAGGTTCGAGGCGTAGTCGGCGACATCTGGAACGAATTGTCGGTAGAAGCCGTCCTGGCGCATGACTCAACAGGAAAAACACCGTTCGCGCAGGTGGTTCTTCAAGCATTTTCAAAATAGCGTTCGCCGCACTAGGATTCATCTCATCGGCAGCATCGACAATGATGATACGCCATCCCGATTCACCTGGGGTTAGATGTAACGACCGTCCCGCGGCGCGGACATCTGCGACGACTATATCGCGGCGAACCTTTTTCGTGTCTGGATTAATAGTTCTTCGAATGGTCGTTAAATCCGCATGGCCTTCGGCAGCTACCCTACGAAACACCGGATGGTCTTCTGAGATGCTTAAATCAGGCACCAAATCTGGTAAGGCTTTGTCGAACAACGTGTCTTGACCGATTGTTTCTCCACCAGCAAGCATGAACCTTGCGAATCGAAACGCCAACGTCGCCTTTCCAATGCCTTGCGGACCTGTCACGAGCCAGGCGTGGGGAAAGCGTTCCGAATTCCACGCGTCCAGTAAGATAGTTTCGGTGACCTTATGGCCCATTAAATCAGCGTTCGCCCTGGGCTTTGGCCAGTCGTCATCTTCATCCGTCATGACGATGTAACGGACAGGCGTTCCGAGACAATAGACAGTATATTCCGGCTGATAATCTCGATATCTCGATCTGCATTTATGAGAGCGCATCGTGCGGGATGGTCGTTGGCGATTGCTAAAAAACCATCCCGTAGCCGTTGATGAAATTTTATGTCCATACGTTCGTAACGTTCGCCCCCTTCCCCACGCGACGCAGCGCGGGACAGGCCAACTTTAACGGGAACATCTAAAATTAGCGTCAAGTCGGGCGCAAATTCCCCGATGGCTATATTCCCTAATGTTTCGATAATGTCGTGAGAAATCTGATGTCCGTATCCCTGGTAGGCGAAAGTTGAATCTACGAAGCGATCGCATAACACCCATGCGCCGCGCGCCAAAGCCGGTCGGATTGTCCGTTCCACATGGTC
>JAPKDL010000224.1 GCA_028822585.1 Alphaproteobacteria bacterium
GCGCGTTCGCCGCCGGTCATTTCCTTGAAGGTGTCGCCAAGATCTGAACCGACTTCGTGCTGGTGTTTCACCGCGGACACGCCATCGCGAATTTCTTCGCGCTGGATACTCCGAACATACGCCAACATTTTGTCTTCGCCGAAATATCCTTTCGACAAATCATTCATAAACTTGGCGGTCATGTGAAAGGTCGGCAGCGTGATCAGATTATGGAACACGCCGGCTTCGCGGGAGATGTCTGTCTGGAAAGCTTTAAGACGCGCATCCGCTTCGCTCCCTATCGCGTCGGAATCATAATCCGCAGACATAAGCCGGTTGTCGTCCGGATAATCCGCGGCCTTGATTTTGTCTGCCGCGATCCACTCTTCGCGCACCTGTTTGCGCAGATTGAGCGTCCAATTAAAGCTTGGTGAATTATTATAGGTCAGCTTCGCATGGGGCACGGTCGCTTTGACACGGTTCACCATGGCCGCGATTTGGGCAACGTTGGGGGTGTCGGTTTCGATCCAGAGTAAATCCGCGCCGCCGTCACGAAGCGCTGCGATGCAGTCTTCCACAACACGGTCTTCACCGGAGCCATCCTTGAAACGGTACAACCCATTGGGCAGGCGTGTAGGTTTGTGCAACGCGCCGTCAAGCTGGATCGCGACATCGCCGTTCCCAAGCGGATTCGTAGCGGTCACGATTTCGGTCTCAATCCATTTGATGTATTCAGCCGCTTCGTCGCCGGGCCGGTTTGAAACCGGAATTTTCTCCGTCAAGCCTGCGCCGAGGCTGTCCGTGCGCGCCACAATGACGCCGTCTTCAACGCCCAGCTCTTCGAACGCCATGCGGACGGCACGTAATTTTTCAACAAAATCTTCGCGCGGGACCGTCACTTTGCCGTCCTGGTGTCCGCACTGTTTTGCGTCCGACACCTGGTTTTCGATCTGGAGGCAGCACGCGCCCGCCTTGATAAGCTCCTTGGCCAACAGATACGTCGCGTGAACATTGCCGAAACCGGCGTCGATGTCTGCGATTATGGGACGTACATAGGATTCAAATCCATCGATTTTGGCGATGACTACGTCACGATCACCCGTTGTTTTCAGCTCTGCAAATAGATCGTTGAGATCGACTTCATCGGCTTGGCGAAGGGAGGTGTATATTTCCTGCACAAGATCAACGACGGCGGTCTTCTCATGGACACTCTGATCGGGCAAGTGGCCAAACCGGTTGCGCATGCCGGCGACCATCCAGCCGGACAGGTAGACATACGCCCGGTCGAGCGTGCCCTTTTCCCGTTTGACGGCACGCATCATTTGCTGGGCGTGAAACCCGGACCAGCATCCCAGAGATTGGGTGAATTTGCTGTGATCGGCGTCATAGGCCGCCATATCGGCGCGCATCACCGTTGCCATCGACCGTGCAATATCAAGATGGGTGTTGAAGGTGTTCTGCACCTTGAGTTGGGCGAGGTCTTCCAGGTCTATGCCCGCGGGTGCGCCGTTAGGATAGCGCTGCTGTAGATCCGAAAGTGTTTTTGAGTAGGTCATTTGTGTATCTCCAAATTTCAACTTCGTTATCTTTTAACGAAATACTTTATTTACAAAAAATTTTAATATGTCTATAAGATGCTGTAATATAAAGGTGTTTTTGTAACACTTGAAAAAACAACGCTTGTAAAAATGTAAATATTGTAAATATTGTGGCAAAATCTCAAAAACTTATTGTTGGTCATCGGCTTCGGCGGTTTCGGCAGACGCTTGGGTTGACCCAAACCCGGATGGCGAAAGACATTGGCGTCTCAGCGTCATACCTAAACCTTATGGAGCACAATCAACGTGCGATGAGCGCCAAGGTTTTGCTGAGCATGGCGGAGCGGTACGATTTCGATGTCGTGGAGTTTACCGGGCAGTCCGACGCATATCTCGTGGCGGAGGTGTATGAAACATTGCGCGCGCCAATGTTTAAGGACACGCCGGTTTCCAAGGCGGAAGCAGAGGATTTGGTGTCGGTGAGCCCCAACGCTGTCAAAGCGTTGCTGAAGCTCTATGGGAAACATCGCGATTTGTCGATGCGCGAAGACGTGCTGGCGGGCGACCGTGAAAAAATGGAGCTGTTGGAGCAATCCGCCGAAGCGATGGAAAGCGTCCGTCATTTTTTTCAGGCCCAGCGCAATTATATCCCGAATTTGGACGTCATCGCGGCTAAGTTGTCGATTGAATTGGGTCTGGACCAGGGCACCAAACCTGCTGTGTTGACTGAACGTCTCAAGCAGAAGCACGGTATTCGAGTCCGGATTGTGCCCATCAACGTCATGCCGCAAATGCTGCGATATTTTAACCGCCACTTGCGGCGTCTGGATGTATCTGAACTCCTGCGGCAATCTGGCCGTCGGTTTCAACTGGCGTTCCAGATTGGCATGCTGGAGCATCGCAGCCTTATCGACGAGATTGTACAGTCGGCAAAACTTCCTAGCCGTGAGGCGGAAGGATTGTGCCGCACCAGCCTTGCGAATTATTTTGCGGCGGCGTTACTGATGCCTTATGAGCGTTTCCTGCAGGAGGCGGAGAACACGCGCTACGATGTTGAGCTATTGTCGCACCGTTTTGGAACCAGCTATGAGCAAACGGCGCATCGCCTGACCACGCTGCAAAAACCTGAGGCGCGCGGCATTCCGTTCTTTTTTGTTCGCATAGATGTTGCGGGCAACGTGTCGAAACGCTTCAGCGCGGGGCGCTTCCATTTTTCGAAATTCGGCGGGGCGTGCTCGCTCTGGAATATTCATGAATGCTTTCAGTCGCCGGGACAGGTGCAGACGCAAATTATTCAGATGCCCGATGAGACCACCTATTTTTCCATAGCTAAAATGGTCAGCCGGTCGGACGGCACCTACGAGAAGCCGGAACAGAAATTGGCCATTGGTTTAGGCTGTGATATCGCTTACGCGCCCCGGTTGACCTACGCCGACAGGTATAACATTGAATCACCAAAGCCGACGCAGGTTGGCGTTAACTGTTACCTTTGTGAGCGCCAGAATTGCCTGCAGCGTGCGCACGCGCCGCTCAACAAGGCGCTGAATTT
>JAPKDL010000077.1 GCA_028822585.1 Alphaproteobacteria bacterium
GTGCGTCGGCCTTCATAGGTTGAACCAAGCGGTTTTGATTGCCTTCCTGGGCGGTGCTCATATCGAGGATTTGGTCCTTCGCACGCAGGAATTTGTCGTAATCGGCGTCCGCTCCAAACTCGACCGCTTTGTTGGAATACACACCAATGGTGGCGTACCGACCGCCGCCGCCCTGGATGATTTTACCGCTGGGCCCATCTTCGCTGCACATGAACAAAACCGCTGGCGTAACCTTGGAGGGATCGCGTTCCGGTGGCGGGTTCTTGGCGTCGACATCGCGTCCTGGGACACTGGCGGTCATGCGCGTCACGGCGCTGGGGGACAGACAGTTCACATGAATGTTCCGGCGCGCGCCTTCGGCGGCCAGCACGTTCATTAATCCCACCATGCCCATTTTCGCAGCGCCATAATTCGCCTGACCAAAATTCCCAAAGATGCCCGATCCGGAACTGGTGAAGACGATTCGGCCATAGCGTTGCTCATACATGATCGGCCACGCTGCGTGGGTGACATATGCGGTGCCGGTCAAATGGACCTGCATGACCTGGTCGAAATCGTCCAAGGTCATTTTGCGAAACGTCCGGTCGCGCAGGATGCCTGCGTTGTTGACCAGAATATGAACCGTCCCAAAGGCGTCCACCGCATCTTGAACCATCTGCACCGAATCTTCCCGGCTGGATACAGATCCATGATTCGCAATGGCGCTTCCGCCCGCCGCTTTAATCTCAGCGACCACATCATCAGCGGCGTTGCCGCCTTCGCCGTCACCATCCAACGCGCCGCCGAAATCATTAACGACGACTTTGGCGCCCAACGCACCCAGCGCCAACGCATGCGCCCGCCCGATGCCCCGACCCGCACCGGTGACAATCGCCACTTTATCTTGAAATTCACTCGTCATAATTTATTCCGTCTCCCGCTTGCATTGATTAACTGGTCGACAATACGTCGCGCAGAAATGCGCAGATAGCATCGAATTCAGCGCGCGCCGCCGGGCCGCGCAACCGCGCACGCATGAAGCCATGGATCATGCCTTTGGCTTCCCGGAACGTGACCTCCTGCCCCGCCAACGCCAGTTTGGACGCGTAGACTCGGCCATCGTCGCGGATGGGATCAAGCGCTGCCACATGGACATAGGCGGGCGGCAAATTGGTTAAGTCCGTCGCCCGATCCGGCATCGCATAGAAATCCGCATGATCCACTGATCCCGGCAGATAAAGTTCGTAATACGACGCCATGGCGGATGTCGTGAGGCCCGGCCCCATAGCGTTGTCAATATAGGATTGCGATGTCGGCGGCAGGCCCGTGCAAGGATAGATCATCGCCTGCCCCACAAATTTGGGACCTCCCCGGTCGCGCGCCGCCAAAGCGAGAGCCGCCGTCAGACTACCGCCTGCGCTATCGCCAACGACAGCGATCCGGGCACCGTCCACATCAATTTCCGCGCCATTTGCCGCCACCCAGGTCAACACGCCATAACAGTCATCAAAGGCCGCTGGGTAGGGATGTTCCGGTGCCAGGCGGTAATCGATGCTGACTACGGTCGCGCCTGTGTCCTGGGCAAAACCCCACGCATTAGTGTCAGAGCTATCCAGATCGCCCTTCATGAATCCACCACCATGAATGTAAATAACGCACGGTCGCGCCCCGGCCTGGCCCGAAGGTTGATACACCCGCACAGGAATTTTCTGATCGCCCGCGTGAATGGTTTTGTCGAACACGGTCATGTCGTCCGGATAGGGTTCCGACAGCGCTGCACTGTACGCGTTCCAGCCTTCGCGCGCGTCCTCAAGTGTCTGCGTGGTGGGAACAGGCCCGCGTGCGTCAATCATCGCCTTCATTTCGGGGTGAATTCGAATCTTATCTGTCATGAAATCATCTTATCTGTGAATACCAGAATTTCAGGATACGACGCTGCGCGGAATGGTAAACCCAAATTTGGATCAAACGTGAATTTAACAAAGGCAACCTTTTTCATCACGACTGCTTCATGCTAGCCTTGGAAAGATTTTTCACACAAATGGAAACCACTTTAAAAATGACTGATGATCCAATTCTCCTGAGCGAAGACCGGGACGGCGTTCGAATTCTTACCTTGAACCGGCCCCGGCAAATGAACGCGCTGAGTTCCCCGTTGGTTGTGGAGATACTGGCCGCGGTCGACGCCGCCCATGCAGACGATTCCGTTGAAGTCATCATTTTGGCAGGAACCGAGCGCGCCTTTTCCGCCGGCGCCGACATCAAGGAAGCCGCCTCACGCGCCGGTGAGTCCGCCGAGGCCGCCCATCAGCGCGAAGCGAATGGCCGTGCGATCTATGATCTTGGCAGCCGCACCGACAAACCGATGATCGCTGCCGTCCGGGGCTATGTTCTCGGCGGCGGCTGCAATCTCGCCATCGCCTGTGACATGGTCGTCGCCGGGGAAAACGCGAAAATTGGCTACCCCGAAGTCAAAGTCGGCTTAGCCGCAACGATGGTGACACCGGGTCTAGTACATCGCATTTCCCCCAAGGCCGCGTTCGAAATGCTGTCATTGGGGGAAAATATTACCGCCCAACGCGCGTATGAACTCGGCATGGTCAACCGGGTCGTTCCCGACGACTCCGTGCTCGATGAAGCATTGGTCTTGGCAAACGGACTAACCAAATTCGACAACAGCATCGTGCGGGTCACTAAACAGGTCTTCCTGGACTCAACATTGCTAGATTTACCGAAATCTCTCGACGCCGCCCAAGACGCAAGTGCGCGCTACAAAGCGTCGAAATAGGATTTAAAGGCAGCTCTGTGATATCAGGAACAGCGAAGGGCGTGGCCTACGCCATTGAGGGAAACGGTGCCCCCGTTCTGCTCGTGCACGGCATGGGATTGAACCGCCATATGTGGGACTGGCAAATGCCATCGCTCATGCAAAAATTCCAAACCATCCGATACGATTTGCTGGGTCACGGCGACAGCGAACAACGGCCCGGCCCTTATGTCTTGAACGACTTCGTGGACCAGATCATTCAGCTCCTCGATCATCTGGACATCGACCGTAGTGCGCTAGTCGGATTTTCATTGGGCGGCATGATCGTACGCGCCGTCGCCGTGGCGTATCCGGATCGTGTATCCGCGTTAGCGATTTTGAACTCACCACACGACCGAAGCGAGGCGGAACGCGCGGCCATGTTGACCCGGCTTGAGCTCGCTTTCCAGAACGGGCCACAAGCCACAGTCGACGCCGCATTGATCCGTTGGTTTACCGAGGGGTTCGCAGCGCGGCGACCAGAAGTCCTGGACCAAATCCGGGACTGGATGAACGCCAATGATCCCAAAATTTACCCGGAAATTTACCGCGTCCTTGCCACCGGAGATGCGGAGATCGCCACGTCCATTGCCGCCATCACATGTCCCACTTTGGTGCTGGCGTGCGGGGAGGATTACGGTAATTCCCCAGACATGGCGCAACGAATGACGGCGCTTATTCCCGACGCCCAACTCGCTATTGTTCCCAAATTGAAACATATGGGACTGGCCGAAGACCCCACCGCCATCAGCGATATTTTGACGCCGTTTTTAGAAAAGGCCCTGGCATGAGCAACGACTCCGAACTTTTGAACGGGCTCCGCGTGCTACAAATTGGCCCCGGACTGGCGGCGGCTGCATGTGGCCGCGCGATGGCGGATTTAGGTGCCGATATCCACCGGCTAGATCCAGATATAACGTCGCCATTAGCGTCCTATTTGAACCATGGAGGCGTCGGCGCTGCATTAACGCCTGAAACGCTTGCAACTGAAGCCGCGGCGGCGATTATTATCTGTGAAGGCCACCCATTGGACCTTCAAGCCCAGGGATTGGATCAAGATCATTTACGTCCGCTCAATCCAACCGCCGTCTTGGTTTATATCAGCCCGTTCGGACAGACCGGCCCATGGGCGAACCGTCCTGCCACAGATTTAACACTGTTCGCCGCCAGTGGCATTTCTCATATGTTGACGGGACAAGTCACTGATTTATCGGAACCGCCGACCCGACCTGTTGGCGAACAGTCCGCCTTTATCGCAGGGCTCGCCGCCGCCTGCGCCGCGATGCACGCAAGCTTGTTGGACAAGAACCAATCCGGCGCGATCATCGACATCTCCATTCACGAGGCGTTGGCGACCCTGGCGATCACCGAACTGACCCGCGCGGGGTTGAACGGCAAGTCGTGGTCGCGCGAACGCATCGGCGACGGCAACGGCGCGACGGTGTGCATACTTCCCGCCAGTGACGGATATGTCGCAATTTCGCCACGCGAAGAAAAACAATGGGCGGTGTGGCTGACAGTCATGGGCTCGCCGGAATGGGGCGCGGAAGCGCGGTTTAAAACCAAACCCGACCGCGCGAAAAATTGGGACGACTTGCATGCGTTGATATCAGATTGGAGCCGGGGCCATACCAAGCAATGGATCGCGGATGCGGCGCAAGAGGCGCATGTGCCGAGCTTTCCGCTGCGGGAGCTAACGGAACACTTCGACTCTCCGCAACTTGAACAGCGCCGTTTTTACCGCAAAGTCACTTTGGATGGCAAAGTATTGCAGGCCCCCGGTCTCGCCTACGGATTATCCCGAACAGGCGCCGCGACCAAGCCCGCGCCAATTGACGCCGGTCCGCTGCCGCTGTCCGGAGTGCGGGTTTTGGATTTCAGTTGGGTTATCGCCGGGCCGACCACGACCCGACATCTGGCGGCAATGGGTGCCGACATCATAAAGGTCGAAGCTCCAGGGCGAGGTGATCCCGGGCGGGCATCGGAACTTCACACGGTTTTGGGCCAAGGCAAGCGCGCCATCGTCTTGAACCTGAAAAATTCGGAAGCCGTCGACATCGCGCGACAGCTTGCCGGAGAATGCGACATCCTCATCGAAAATTTTGGCACAGGCGTCATGGAACGTTTTGGGCTCGGCGCCAAAGAATTATGCGCCGCAAACCCAAATTTGCTTTACATATCGGCGTCCGGGTTGGGACGCACCGGCCCCGAAGCCAAAGCCGTAGCTTATGGCACATTGTTGCAATGCTATGCCGGGTTCGCAGGATTGAACGGACAACCAGACGCTGCGCCCCGTGTCGGCTTCGCATGGCTGGACCCCATGTGTGGACTCAAAATTGCCTTCGCGGCAGCTGCATGGCTATGGAGTCGGAAAGCCGGCGGCGGCGGCGCGCGCATCGATTACTCAATGATCGAAGCCCTGTTATGGACCTTGGCCGAACCGATACTGGCAGCGCAACTTAGCGTGGCACCAAAACCCGAAGGTAACGCGTCGGTGCGCTACGCACCACACGGGGTTTACCCTGCCATGGGTGAAGACCAGTGGATCGCCATTGCAATTGAAACCGATGAACAATGGCGATCGTTATGCGAATTTGCGCCAGGACTGGCGGCGATGTCGGAACTCGACGAAGCCGGACGCCGCGACGCTGGGGACGATATCGACAATATCCTTTCGGATTGGACCCAGACGCAATCCGATAGCGACGCATCCAACAGACTGACGGTCGCTGGAATTCCCGCCAGCCCGGTGGCCAACTCGCTCGACCTTGTCGCATGCGAACATCTGCGCGTCCGGAATTTTTGGGAAGACCATGATGGCGGCGTCATGCCGGGCCTACCCTGGCATACGAGCTTTGAGCGCCAAAGCGGTCCTGCGCCGGGTCTGGGCGCCGACACCGACGCCGTATTACGCGAAGTCTTATCGCTGTCCGACACCGAGATCGAGAAGCTGCATGGTCTCGGCGCGCTGGGCTGATCCAGCTTAGAACTCCCCACTACGGAAAGCCTCTTCGAGACGCTCTCTGTCTTCTTCGGCGATATCGGGGAAGGGTTCGCCGCGTTGGCGAATTTGTCCGGTGAAGTCCGCTGGACGTTTTTCGTTGAACGCCTGGCGGCCTTCTTCGCCATCCATCGTGGTTTGAATTAACAAAGAGTTCATCAAATTTTGAATATGCCAGGCCTGATCAGTCGGCATATCGCCAAAACGAATCACAAATTCTTTCATCATGCGCACCGCAATTGGCGGCATTGTGCAAATATGACGCGCCATTTCTTCCGCCCGCTCCATCAAATTTTCATGCGGTACAACGTCATTAATTAACCCAATGCGCAGCGCTTCATTAGCGTCGAACGGCAAGTCAGTCAGTAAAATTTTCATGGCGTCGATATAGCGCAACTGTTTAATCAACAGACTAGCGCCCGGCCCGTGTCCCAACCACGCCTGCGTCGTTAACGCGAACTTGAACCGCGCATGCTCAGCGCTGGCGATGCGGATGTCGGTCGACGCCAACAACAGATACAACCCGGCGCCAGCCGCCCAACCGTTGACGGCGGCGATGACTGGTTTCCAAACTCGTGGGTAATGGTCCCCCATGCGACCATCAACCCCCGTTTTTTGCCCATGCACGGTGCCCGCCAAAGGCCAGTACAAGCGTTGGGCTTTCAGATATTCGCGTTCCTGATCAGTCAAATCCGGGCGTGGCGCCAGATTATGACCACCGCAGAAATGCCGATCGCCCTTACCCGTCACAATGGCGCAGCGAATGTCACGGTCTTCCCACATATCGATCCAGGCCTCGGAAATCGCGTTCGAGGTCTGCTTATCCAGAATATTCGCCTTCTCCGGATTGTTGAGCGTTATATAGGCGACGTTGTTGCGCTTTTCATAATCGATGGGCATCGGCTTTCCTCTGGTCAGTAAAACATTGATCGTTGGCTGGGTTTATTTTCCCTTGAAAGGCCGGGGCTCGCGCTTTTCTGCAAATGCGCTGGCGGCTTCATGAAAATCTTCAGACAGGTAAAGCTTCAGGGGCGCCGACATCATTGCCATTTCCCGGCCCATCTGATCCATGTACCAGCGGCGCGCCCGTACGCTGGCCCGGACACTAAGCGGCGGGTTCTTGCAGACCTCGCGCGCCAGTTCCATCGCCACATTCATGTAGGTTCCTTTTGGTGCGACCCTGTTGATCACGCCAGCTGCAAAGGCTTCTTCAGCAGTGAAAAATCGCCCGGTCAACGCCATTTCCGTGCCAAACGCCGCCGCGTTGCGATAATGCATCAGGCCCCAATACTTCGCCGCCCCCAAGCCGCGCGAGGTCTCGGTAATCTGGATTTGCGTGCCTTCCTCCATCACGATCAAATCACATTCCAGAACAATACCGACGGACAAGCCCATGACATAACCATGCGCCGAGGCGATAACCGGTTTCCAATTCACCGACTTTACCAGCAAGTCCGCCGAATTCGCACCAAACCCTTGGGGTCCGCCCAAACGTTCAAATTCTTCACGCGATCGGAGTTGCCGCTGCAGCACGTCAGCGCCCGTAGAAAACGCCCGACCTTTACCTGTGATAATGGCGAGATGCGCTTCCGGTTCAGCGTCAAAACGCCGCAAGGCGTCGTTCAGCGCAACCACTAATTCGTCGCTAAAGGCGTTCAGCTTTTCCGGCCGGTTGAGCGTAAGCGTGACGATCTCATCCGTCCGGGAATATTCAACGAGATTGCTGGTATCGGCGTCTGACATGATTTCCTTCCCCTGGTGACACAAGGCCACATTATAAATTGATTCTTAAAAACCCTAACAGAGGGGACCAAGGCGCACCAGCCAACGAAATTGACGCGGAGAGATTTAAAGCGACCGACTCTTGATCGCCCACACAGTTGCTTTCATCCCCTTTAAATCGCCCGCATTTTCCTGTATTGATGCGATTGATATTCTTTGATCTGTTGGAATTTCAGCCATGCGTAATCCACTATCCTTCTGCCCCCTTGCCATATTTAAAAACCCACGAGCTGGAGATTTCCACGAGCCCACTTTTCTTAAACCGGGCGGCTACGAAAGGGCGCGCCAGGAGATATCGTCCTGGCCCGAATATCAGCCGACGCCGCTGGTTCCACTACCTGGCTTGGCACGCGCCGCTGCTCTCGACGCAATTTGGTACAAGGATGAAGGCAGTCGGTTTGGCCTTGGTAGCTTCAAGGCGCTTGGCGGCGCATATGCCGTCTCCCGTCATCTCATCGGTGCCATCCAGGAAACTACTGGAGCAACCGCGACCACCGCCGACCTGATCGATGGGACATATCGCGACCTGACCTCAAAAATTACCGTGACCTCGGCCACAGATGGCAACCACGGCAGGTCAGTCGCCTGGGGCGCCCAGATGTTTGGCTGCCAATGCGTCATCTACATTCACGCTATTGTCAGCGACGGTCGCAAGCAAACCATTGAAGATTTCAGCGCCAAGGTCGTCCGCATCAACGGAAATTATGACGATTCCGTACGCCAAGCCGCCGCCGACGCCATAGAATTTAACCGTCAGGTGATTTCCGATACGTCGTATGACGGCTATATGGAGACGCCCAAACACGTCATGTATGGCTATGGCGTTATGGCGTCTGAAGCCGTTGAGCAACTCCCTGACATCCAGCGCCCTACCCATGTGTTTATTCAAGGTGGGTGTGGCGGGCTGGCCGCCGCCGTGTTCGCGTATCTGCACCAATGTTGGGGTAAAAATCGACCACAATTCATTGTCGTCGAACCGGAGATCGCAGCCTGCCTCTACGCAAGCGCGCTGAAGGGCGAGGCCGTGGTTATTCATGGTGAAATGGACACGATGATGGCGGGGCTAGCTTGTGGCGAAGCTTCACTACTCGCCTGGCAATATTTATCCCATAACGCCGACGCTTTCATCACCATATCCGATCAGAGCGCAATAGAAGCCATGAGGGCCCTTGCAGATGGCGTTAAGGGGGACCCACCATTGATCGCTGGAGAATCAGCCGTCGCCGGATTGGCCGCAGCACTTGTTGCCCGACTCGATCCAGACCAGTCAAAATTGCTGGGTTTGTCAGAAGACAGCCGCATCTTGGTCTTTGGCACCGAAGGTGCAACGGACCCTGAAGTTTACCAACGCATCGTGGGTAAAACGGCCATTCAGGTGCGACAGGGCAATGCCTAACGCGATTATATTTTCGTCAGATCAAGCAACGCCTTAACGTTGCCTAGTGTCTCCAGCGCCCAAATACGTTCCAATAAGGCGTCCTGTTGATCCTTGCCAATTGCTGTTGCCGACAGCGTTCGAAATTTTTCTTCCACCTGCTGTTTGCTGGGGCCTTTTAGAATATCTTCGGGGGTTTGTTTGTATTCAACAGTCACGACCTCCCCGGATTTGATTATAGCTTCCAGCCGGCAACTCCGTGTCGCGGGCGCGACTTCGTCATAGGCCGCGTCGAATTCAATTTTCATCCGCACCATTAATCTGCGGACATCGGCCTTGAGAAAGCGTTCGTTCTTAAAGCTGTCTGGAGTCACGTTCCCATCAACCAATGCGGCAGCGAGGCAGTATGGCAGGCAATGGTCAGCGCTTTCACGGGTTCGGGGATCCCAGGTTGAGGGTTCCTCGATCGCTTTTAAAAAGGCGTGGCGGTAGGTGTGGATCACAAGCGTTTCAATATCGTCCACCGCCACACGTTCCCGAATCATAAGCGCTGTTTTAACCGGAATCTGAATAGCGTCTCGAACGGGGTACGTTTTGATATTCGTTTGCTGCAGCGCAAATATATGGCCTTCGATGCGCTCGGGTATGGGGATGTCACATTGCGCGCCCAAGGTTTTGGCCCAAAGCCCGTGTTTGCCCTCAAACGGTTCCTCCGGCCCCGTCATGCCAGCTTGCGCCAGCAACGCCGCATATACGCCTTTGCGCGCTGCGTCCGGCCCCGCCATGCCTTTCCACATGGACAGCGCGCCGCGCCTTGTTTGGTCGAGCGCGACGCTGGAGACCACGGCGATGGCGACCGCGTGCCGCATTTTGACAGGGTCAAGACCAAGAAGACGCGCCGCAGCCAACGCCATCGCTGGCGCCCCGCCAACCGGTTGATCCCAGCCATTGGGGCCAAACGGCGCCACGTCGCACACGCGGCAATGGGCTTCATAGGAGATAAGCGTGGCCAACAAAACATCCTTGCCAGACACGCCATACGCTTCCCCTAGCGCGAGAATTCCCGGGAAATTATCGGAAGGATGCGCGGTGCTGGTCATTAAATACGCGTCGCTCATATCGAGATAGCGAACCATCGCGCTATTCGCTAGGGTCGCGTGTTCGATGGAAACCGATTCCAACGTGCCAAATATCCGCGCGCGCGGCCCCTCTGATACCGGCGCGGCTAGTTTACGGCAGATGTCTGCGGTCGACGCGTCATACGCACCCAGGGCGCAACCAAAGGTATCGATGATCCGAATTTTAGCGGCGTATATAGCATCTTCTGAAAGACTCCCGTAATCGAGGGAGGACGCAAATGAAACGAATTTATTCTCGGTGTTGTCCATCATCGATTCCACATACTTCAAATCGAGTTGTTAGAAAATTATATCTAGATGGCGTGATCTGCCAAAGACTAATCTAATTCCTATAAATCGACGCCGCAATCTTGGCACACTCCTAACGACTTCTTAGTATGACCAATCACAAAATACCGGTAGACACGCCATGAATTTTGACGCCGACGACGCCACAATAGCTATTCGCGACCAGGTCGAGGCCTTCTTCCAACGGGAAATATTGCCCCGCGCGCACGACTGGCATGAAGAGATGGCGGCGCCAGATCGTTACGAAGCCTCGTTTATGGCCGGATTAAAGGCGAAGGCCTTTGAACAAGGTTTGTGGAATATGGCGCTACCGCGTCTTACCGATGATGAACCCGGAACCTGCTTGAGCAATTTACAGTTTGCGTATGTGGGCGAAATTTTGGGCCGTCTTTCCTGGGCGTCGGAAGTTTTTAATTGCCATGCGCCAGATGTGCCAAACATGGAAATACTACAAATGTTCGCGACGCCCGAACAAAAGGAAACCTATTTACGCCCCTTGCTGCGCGGTGAATCTCGTTCCTCCTTCGCCATGACAGAACCTGATGTAGCCTCCTCCGACGCAACGAATATCGCCACGCGGATCGACATAAACGGCGAAAAACTTGTCATCAACGGACGAAAATGGTTCGCCAGCGGTGCCGGGAACCCGAACTGCAAATTTATAATTGTCGTTGGTTTGAGTGACCCGGATGCACAACGCGGTAAAGGCCATTCCATGGTCATCGTTCCCAAAAATACGCCGGGGCTCACTGTCGTGCGTAATATTCCAGTAATGCACCATGTCGACCGCGTGTCCCCACACACGGAATTACTGTTCGAGGACGTGACCGTGCCAGTAGAAAACCTTTTAGGCGCGCCGGGCGAAGGATTTTTGATGGGGCAAGCCCGGCTGGGTCCAGCGCGCGTGCACCATTGCATGCGAGCTATCGGGCGCTGCGAGGTCATGCTCCGTCTCATGCTGGAGCGGGCGCGGTCTCGCACGACCTTTGGCAAAAATATTCGCGAATATGCAAACTTCCAAGACGCCATAAGCGAAAGTCGCATGGAGTTGGAGCAAGCCCGGCTATTAGTACAGCGCACGGCTTGGTTGTTGGACCGTGATGGCAACAAGGCGGTGCGCAAGGACGTCTCCATTATCAAGATCGCCGTTGCCCGCGCCTATTACAATATCGCCAATCGCGGTGTGCAAGTCTTTGGCGCTATGGGTCTGACCAGCGAGGCGCCATTTGCGTCCGCCTTGGCCCAAGCACGTGCGTTTCGTATCTATGATGGACCTGACGAAGTGCATTCCCGAACCATATTCCGGCTCGAAGAACGCGAAAGCCTCGCCGACAAACGCTCCTACTCGGATCAATATTTGCACTAAGGCACACCGACAATTACCGGTTCCCGATTAACGCCCGACTTAATTAATTTGGTAGGTATTTATTAACTATTCACCCATACCATTACGACTATGTTAGAGCTCTATGGATTAAGTCCATACGGTTTCAGCGAAGGTTTATTGAGATTTTACCTGACATCAAACGCAGGGTTTAGGTCGTTTACGAACCCGACGAACTTTGACCAAGATCGCCAGCGCGCTTGATTTACCGTTCCCCGCTCGACAATCAGGTGTTATATGCGGTGCCTAATGAATAAACGGTGTGACAACTATGGAAACCAACGAAATTTAGCGAGACGAAACGTGACTGACCCTTCCAATACCCATGAAAGTTACACCGCTCGAACGAATGTAAAGTCTGGTTCGGAGCGATCATTTGGATTGGTGTTCGCCGCAGTGTTTTGTATTGTGGCGTTGTTTCCACTTTTGGATGACGGAACCACTCGCCTTTGGGCCTTGGCGGTCGCGGCTATTTTCGGCTTGGCTGCATTTTTCTGTACCGTCGTCTTGAAGCCTTTGAACCTGATCTGGTTCAAATTTGGACTGCTTTTGCACAAGATCATTAATCCCATCATCATGGGGCTGATGTTTTATCTGACGATCATGCCCATTGGTTTGATCATGCGGATTTCGGGCAAGGACATTTTGAACTTAAAGATTGATAAAACAGCTTCAACATACTGGATTACGCGAGAATCACCCGAACGCGATAGTCTCAAAAATCAATTCTGATACTCAATGACCAAACAGGTGCCTACTGCGCCACACGTATAAGGAAGACATGATGGCCTTCATCGCCGAACTCTGGCAATTCATTAAAGTGCGGAAGAAATTCTGGCTTCTGCCTATCATCGTCATGATGGTCGTGTTTGGCGGCTTGTTGGTGTTGACGCAAGGGTCTGCGGTGGCACCGTTCATTTACACGATATTTTAAGGTCCTGTTATGAAAATCCTCGGCGTTTCCGCCTTTTATCACGACAGCGCCGCGGCGTTGGTGGTGGATGGAGAGGTCGTATCAGCGGCGCAAGAAGAACGTTTTACCCGCAAGAAACAGGATGCTGCATTCCCCGACAACGCGATTGAATATTGCCTGAATGCGGGCGGGGCGAATTTGTGCGATATGGACGCCGTCGTGTTTTACGACAAGCCGTTCTTAAAGTTCGAACGCCTGTTGGAAACCTATCTGGCGTTCACACCCCGGGGCTACAAATCCTTCGCAATGGCGATACCAATCTGGTTGAAGGAAAAATTGTTTCAAAAAGATGTGTTGCGCAAAGCGTTCATGGGCTTTGACGAAAATTTTGACTGGCAAAATAAGCTGCTCTTCTCCGAACATCACATGAGCCATGCCGCGTCAGCGTTTTATCCCTCCCCGTATGAAGAGGCAGTCGTATTGACCATGGATGGCGTCGGCGAATGGGCCACGACATCCGTCGCCATCGGTAAGGGAAAAGACCTGAAGGTCGTGAAGGAAATCCATTTCCCCCATTCCCTGGGGCTGCTGTATTCAGCCCTTACGTATTACATTGGATTCAAAGTCAATTCCGGCGAATACAAAGTCATGGGATTGGCACCGTACGGGGAGCCCATCTACGCGGACCTTATCTTGGACAAACTGGTTGATTTAAAAGGCGATGGCAGTTTTCGATTGAACCAGGACTACTTCGACTATTGCACCGGTCTAACGATGACCAATGCGAAATTCGACGATCTGTTCGGCGGTCCGCCGCGCCAACCCGATTCCGAATTATTGGTTCAAAAACACATGGATATCGCAGCGTCAATCCAAGGCGTTACTGAAACCGTCATGCTGAAAATGACACGAGCATTGGCGGCGGAATTCGACATCCCCAATCTGTGCCTGGCGGGCGGCGTAGCGCTGAATTGTGTTGGCAATGGCAAGGTGCTGCGCGACCGCGCTTTCAAAAATATTTGGGTCCAGCCGGCCGCCGGAGACGCCGGTGGCGCGCTGGGGGCGGCGATGTATGCGCATCACCTTTATTTTGATCAAGACCGGGCGTCGCGAACCACAGGCAAGAACGGTCCGAACGACACGATGCAGGGCGGCTATTTGGGCCCTGAATACGAACAATCTGATATTGAAACGCGCTTGCGCGACATGGGCGCCAAATTCGATGTGCTTTCCAGCGCCGAGGTGACCGACGCCGCGGCGGCGGCGTTGGCTGATGAACAAGCAGTGGGATGGATGCAGGGCCGGATGGAGTTTGGTCCACGCGCGTTGGGGGCGCGGTCGATTATCGGTGACCCACGCTCGCCCTCCATGCAAAAAACGCTGAACCTGAAGGTCAAATACCGCGAATCCTTCCGGCCCTTCGCGCCATCAGTGTTACGCGAAGACGTCGGCGAGTGGTTCGATCATGAAGCGGATTCACCATACATGTTGATGGTTGCTAATGTTAAGAAGAACCACCAACGCGAAATGACCGAAGCAGAATCCGCCTTGTTCGGAATCGAAAAATTGAACATTCCGCGCTCCAACATTCCCGCAGTAACGCATGTCGACTATTCAGCGCGCATTCAAACCGTGCACGAAGACACCAATCCGAAATACCACGCGCTGATCAAGCGCTTCAAAGAACTCACGGGTTGCCCCATCGTCGTCAATACAAGCTTTAATGTGCGGGGCGAACCCATCGTCTGTACACCGGAAGATGCCTTCCGTTGTTTTATGGGAACGGAATTGGACGTGCTTGTCGTCGGCGATTGCTATCTGAAGAAAGTCGACCAGGACCCCGCCTTCAAGCTCGACTACAAGGAAGCGTTCGAACTCGATTAAATCATCTTGCGACTGCCCCGTCAGACAAGCCCAAGTTCTAATTCAAGCGCCCCGCACAGCATGTGCCCAATCAAGATATGCATTTCCTGAATACGCGCCGTCGTGTCAGATGGCGCAATGATCAACGGGTCGGCTAACCCAACCATATTGCCGCCACTCCGCCCTCCAAAACCGGCAGCGGTTAGTCCCATGCCTCGGGCCTCTTCCAACGCCGCAATAATATTCGGACTTTGACCCGATGTGGAAATCGCAACGACCATATCGCCAGGTTTACCCAACGCGGCTATCTGCCGGGCAAAGAGTCGATCAAATCCCAAATCATTGCCAACCGCCGTCAACGCCGAGGTGTCCGTCGACAAGGCGAGCGCCGCGATTGGCGCGCGGTCTTTCGTATATCGGACAATGAGTTCTGTCGCCAAATGTTGTGCGTCGGAGGCGCTACCACCATTTCCACACATCATAATTTTACCACCGTTTGTAACGGTTTCCTTCCAACAGGCGAGCATTCGAAGAAAATCTTCGCCCAAAGAGTCGAAAACATGTTTTGCAACAGCTTGGTGTTCGCTCATCTCGTTGTCGAAATACTGTTTGGCGTCGAACATTTCAGTCACTTCGTTTGTTTCGTATTGTCGCTTTGTGGACGAATATCGGACAGACCGCCAGCCAGAAAATTTCGGCTGACATACCCGAAATTAATGTGCGCCTTTGAATTGTCAGCAACCAGGTCGACCCCCATCCGCAAGACCATCGCACCGGTAATTTCGGGGCGCCGCGTCAA
>JAPKDL010000078.1 GCA_028822585.1 Alphaproteobacteria bacterium
GGGCTGGAAACAAACAGCGCTGGTTCGGTCTAAAAGGAATTCCTCATGACACGAACATAACAAATCTCAGCCCTATCTCCGAGACTTATGCAGAGGACTCTTTATGTAAACCGTAGCTAACATTACATCTATGACGGGTCCTGTAGGATTCGACTAAGTTTTAGTACAAATGTCAGCATTACGTTTTCAACGTTAGAAGACTCTAAACAAAAAACTAGACAAACCCCTCATCCCTTTCCACCATGTCTGGCCAGCATGAATGCTAAAATTTAGTGAACCGGAGTGTCATCAATGGCGACCACCAAACGCGCCCATCTCATCATTGGGGGGTTTCCTCCTGGATCCGTCGCGGGACATGATATGAATTTTGCTCGTCTGCGACTCTTGCAAAACTTGCAAACTGAAATGTCCCTTTCTGTCACTGTGGCGAATGACTTCCAAGACATAGAGCGATGGCTTCCCGGCGCTGGTTTTTTAATAACCTATGTCGCGGGACCCTACCCTGTTGGCCCCGGAAATGATGCGTTGTTGAAATGGCTGAAGGGTGGTGGACGATGGCTTGCGCTTCATGGGACATCAGGGGGTAAGGCTGTAAAAACCAACCGTGATGGCCTACCTGTTAAGAAAATGGTTAAAGCAGAACATCATCAGACACTAGGTTGTTTTTTCCTAAACCATCCGCCGCTGTGTGAGTTTCAAGTCAGAGTCTCTGGAGATCATCCCGTCACACGAGGGCTTCCCAATAGCTTTACTGTTCAAGACGAACTCTATCTCATTGAACTGCAAGATCCGGGCGCCAGCCATGTTTTGTTGACGACGGAACTAGTCGAGGACCCATCTCCTCCTGGGTTTGGATTCGTTTATGACGAAGACACTTCAGTTCTCCCTGACGGGAAAACGCGGGTACTCAGTTACGCGCGTGATATCGGCCGGGGAGAAGTCGTTTATGTGGGGTTAGGTCACTGCCACATAGATCGTCTAAACAACGCGTCGTCCGTCGATCCAAGTATCAATCCAGACGGAACCATGCCGCCCGACTTTCGCGGTGTCTGGGACCACAAAGCATTTAAGCAGCTGATGCAAAATGCCATTGCATGGGGAACCGGCAAAAGCTAACTCGGTTCGCACCAACTACGATTAACCAACGGCGCCGTCCCTCTTCAATGTGGCGATTGCGGCGTTGTTTAGTCCCAGCCAATCACTGATGACCTCTTCAGTATGTTCTCCCAACATTGGTGAGGCTGTTAATCGGGTTGCCTTACCATCCACCCGCACCGGCCAGGCGGGCATCTTGAATGGACGGTGCACGGGGTGGACCATGGTTTGCATCACGCCGCGTTCTTCAAAGGTGACGTCACTATTGAGTTCATCGGTGTCTAGTACGGCCCCGGCGGGAATTCCTGATTCACCCACCACTTTCATGGCGTCGTATTTGGATCGACCACGAGTCCATGCAGCGATAATTTCGTCTACTTCCGGTTCCCGGGCAACCCGGTCAGCAGGGGTTAAATAACGTTCATCGCCGATCAAATCTTCACGCCCGATCAAAGTTAACAATCGGTCCCAGTGATCCGGGTTCGCCCGGCTCGTCATAACATAGACGTAGTCATTCGGTCCGCCAGGCGCGCAGGGGTACAGGCCCATTGGCGCATTGACGATGCCAGGCACCTTGCTGCCGCCACGTTCGGCGGCCTTGCCGGTCAGCCCTTGAGTGGAAAATGGAATCCTCATGTAGTGAAGAATGGCATCTTGCATTGCGACTTGAAGCTGGTGGCCCTCGCCAGTCTCTCGCCGCTTGTAGAGCGCCCCCAAGATCGTAATCGCCAGCACCATGCCGGTGCCGGTATCACCCAGGGAAATGCCTGGTCGGGTGGGCGGGCCATCTTTGTCACCGGTAACGCTGAACGTGCCGCCACAAGCCTGTGCAATCATGTCGAAGGCGAGGTTTTTCTCGAAAGGGCTGCCTTCGCCAAACCCTTTGACCTGGGCATAAATAATACCAGGATTGACTGCCTTCACATCGTCATAGGACAAGCCCAGCCGCTCGATGGCACCGGGCGCAAAATTTTCTATCATGACATCCGCTTGCCGGATCAAGTCTTTCGCCAATTCCAGGCCTTTGGGTGATTTTAAATTGACAGTCACCGACTTCTTGTTGGCATTGAGAATATGGAAATAATACGGATCAATATCCGGTTGATCGGGGCGCAAGCGACGACCGGGGTCGCCAAGCTTTGGGTTCTCGACCTTCACTACATCGGCACCAAGCCATGCGAGCGATTCTGTGCAGGAAGGACCGGCCTCAAACTGCGTAAAATCGATTATTTTCACACCTTGCAAAAAGGTGAAGTCAGTCAAGTTATCGGACATAGCGTATTTCCTTGGAACTTGGATGGCGGAATTTTTATTCGATAAAACTGGCACAGTTCACGAGCCAACGCCAATATGATAGCGCGCCGTCGGTCATACAGGAAAATTTGAAGGAAATCCTGGCTGCGTTGACAGAAGACGGTGCCTGGGTAAATTTGTATATCTGGCCGTTAAACTTCCCCACTACGCTCGCCTTCGACGAATTTAGCGTATTCGCACGCCAGGCCTAATTCCATGCGAATTCGAAATCTGTACCGTTTGAATAAGTAGCTGTTTAAGGATCAAGTCCTGATGCCAATAAAGAAAATTCTGATTGCCAATCGTGGTGAAATTGCAATTCGTATTGCTCGTTCAGCGGCAATTATGGACATCGCCACAGTGGCGGTTTACCCGGAGGATGATACACTTTCGCTCCATACTCGCCGTACTGATGAGGCCTGCACGATTGAAGGACGCGGAGTTGCTGCTTACCTGAATGCGTCGGGTTTGGTTGCCGCAGCTCTTGAATACGGTTGCGACGCTGTTCATCCTGGCTATGGCTTTCTCGCAGAAAATGCGGCGTTCGCCCGCGCCTGTGAAAATGCAGGACTGGCTTTTATCGGTCCAACGCCAGCTTCGCTCGATTTATTTGGCAACAAATCGGCGGCGCGCGCCTTTGCTGAAAGTAATGGCGTACCGGTTGTGTCGGGAACGTCCGGCTCGACTGATCTCGCGTCAGCTCAAACGTTTATGGAGAACCTCGGCGAGGGCGCGGCAGTGATGGTGAAGGCTATCGCTGGCGGCGGTGGTCGTGGCATGCGGCCCGTCCATGCTATTACGGACCTGCCCACCGCTTATGAACGTTGCAGCGCCGAAGCCCTGGCGGCATTTGGCAATGGTGATCTTTATATCGAACGACTCTTTCCCCGCGCGCGCCATGTCGAGGTGCAAATTCTTGGGGACGGGACTGGCGCTGTAACGCATCTGTGGGAACGTGAATGTAGCGTCCAGCGTCAACGCCAGAAGATCATCGAGATCGCCCCGGCGCCTGGTCTGGCGGCTGGTGTCAGAAAGCGATTGCTCGCCGCTGCGGTCAAATTGGCAACCGCGGCGAAATACCGCAATGCGGGAACGTTTGAATTTTTGGTGGATGCTTTTGATGAGAGTGACGACGCTGAGATCGCTTTCATCGAAGCGAATGCACGGCTTCAGGTCGAACATACAATTACAGAGGAAATCACGGGCGTCGATTTAGTAGAAGCGCAACTATGCATCGCTGGAGGTGAAACCCTTACAAGCATAGCCTTGACCCAAGCGGATATTCCCGAACCAAGAGGTCTCTCGATGCAATTGCGTGTCAATTTGGAGACGATGACGGCCGACGGCACTGCCAAACCCTCTGGCGGGGTGTTGAGCGCTTATGAAGCGCCGAGCGGGGCTGGCGTGCGGGTGGATGGTTACGGTTATACGGGGTATCGCACGAGTCCTGCCTTTGATTCTTTATTGGCTAAAGTGATCGTGACGGCGGCTTCGGGGCAGCTTGGAGATGTCGCAGCGCGGGCAAATCGCGCCCTGGCGGAATTCCGTATCATCGGCGCCGCGACTAATATTTCTTTCTTGCAAGCCTTACTTAAACATCCCGGGTTTTTGAGTGGACAAATTTACACGTGCTTTGTCGACGAAGAAGTCGGTGCGCTCGTTACCGCTGCCGACGGCCCCCAGCAGCGGCTTTATTTTGAACCCGCCGCCAGCGCTGCCGCACCGCGAACCGCAGGCATTCGGTTGAAGACGGCAGATCCGCTCGCCGTCGTCGCGCTTGGCAAAGATTCCAGCAATGAAACTTCCGAGCCAATGGACAGCAATTCTGTGGAATTTGCTCTCGCGCCTGAAATCGAAGGGCCAGATGACGCTGTACCGACTTTAGCCCCGATGCAGGGCACAATCATCAGTCTCGACGTCAATGAAGGCGATGTCGTGCTGCAAGGACAGGCCATCCTGGTGATGGAAGCCATGAAGATGCAACACGACATCAACGCAACGGTTGGCGGTGTCGTGCGTTCAATTACAGTGGCGGTTGGCGATACCGTGTTCGAAGAACACCCGCTTTTATTTATCGAAGAATCTGAAGACACCAGCGGGATTGCGGTAGCGGTGGAGGACGTTGATCTCGATTTTATACGACCCGACCTTGCTGAAGTGTTGGCGCGGCGGGAAAAGGCGTTTGACGCGGCGCGTCCCGAAGCGGTCGCGCGTCGTCGAAAAACTGGCCAACGCACCGCACGGGAAAATATTGACGACCTCTGTGATCCGGGCTCGTTCGTCGAATATGGCGCGCTGACGGTCGCGGCGCGCCGGACCACTACGTCTATGGAGGAACTTGTCGAAAAGTCACCTGCTGATGGCTTCGTCATGGGCATGGCGCACATTAATGGCGACGATTTCCCCGAAGAGTCTAGCCGTGTAGTTGTCGGTGCCTATGACTACACTGTAATGGCTGGCACGCAGGGCAAGAAAAGCCACGCGAAGCAAGATCGAATGTATGAAATTGCCGAGACCTGGAGGTTACCAACGGTGATTTACACCGAAGGCGGCGGAGGGCGCGGCAGCGACCCGGATTTCATATCGGTGCTCGGCGGGACCAGTGACACCTTTCACCAATTCCCCCGATTAAGTGGATTAGTGCCGACTGTTGGTATTACTTCGGGCCGATGTTTCGCGGGCAATGCGGTGCTATTGGCTTGCTGCGACGTTATCATAGCCACAGCCAATTCCAATATTGGCATGGCCGGACCCGCCATGATCGAAGGTGGTGGACTTGGCGTCTATCGACCTGAAGATATTGGCCCGATGAGTGTACAGGTGCCCAATGGAGTCGTCGATATCGCGGTTGAGGATGAGCGTGAGGCGGCCAAGGTTGCGCGTAAGTACCTTTCCTACTTCCAGGGCCGGGTAGAGGAGGCGAACTGTGCGGACCAGCGGCTATTGCGTCATGCAGTGCCGGAAAACCGAATGCGTGGATACGACATGCGGGCGCTCATTCACACATTAGCCGACACGGGTTCAATGTTGGAAATTCGCAAAGGCTTCGGTCTCGGCATGATCACCGCGTTTATCCGGGTCGACGGTCGTCCTATGGGCGTCATCGCTAACAATCCAATGTATTTAGGCGGCGCCATCGACGCTGATGCGGCGGATAAGGCTGCACGATTTATGCAACTCTGTGACGCACATGACATACCGCTACTGTATTTTTGTGATACGCCAGGCAATATGGTGGGCCCTGAAGCTGAGAAAACTGCGTTGGTTCGACATTGTGGGCGCGCTTACGTTGTGGGCGCCAATGTCACCGTACCAACATTCATGGTGATTACGCGAAAGGCCTATGGTCTTGGTGCACAAGCCATGGGCGGCGGCAATTTACAAATCGGTGCCTTCTGCGTCTCCTGGCCAACGGGTGAATTTGGCGGCATGGGCCTAGAGGGCAAAGTTAAGCTAGGTAACCAGCGGTTATTGGCCTCAATTACCGATCCCGAAGCGAGAATTGCAAAGTACGAGGAACTCGTTGCTGCTGAATATGAGCGCGGCAAGGCGCTCAATGTCGGATCACTCTACGAAGTCGACGATGTTATTGACCCCGCTGAAACACGTAAATGGATCATCGCCGGCTTACGGGCGATGCCGCCTACGCCTAAACGCGATGGGAAAAAACGCGCCTGCGTGGATTCCTGGTAGGGTTGAAGAGCCAAGACCAGCGACGTTTTAAAATATTTCGGCAATATTACCTGACAGTGAGCCCGCCTCCATTCAGGCGAGTCACGCGCCTGCGCGGCGCCGCAATGTGTCGTCGTTAATGCTAAGCTCCTCTCCCGCCAAATCCTTGGCTTCCTCGCTGCACAGCCACGCGATAATCGTTGCAGGAATTTCCGCCTGACGATGATCTTCGCGTTTCATCTGACTTATAGGATTTATACCAGATTCGCGGATTGTCGCCTGCATTTCAGTATCGACAGTACCCGGCGCAAAGCCATAAACACGAACGTCTTCCGCAGGAATTTCTACGGCGATTGATCGTGTCAACATCGCCATGCCCGCCTTCCCGGCGCAATAGGCGCTCCACCCCTCCCGGGGCGCATGTGCGGCGCCTGAACTGACATTAACGATAACAGCGTCGTCATCGAATCCCGCCAACACCGCCTTCACCATGAAGTAGGCACCCGAAAGATTAATGGAAATCGAATCCGCCCAGGCCTTAGGGTCCGCGTCGCGGAGCGATGCAATCGGTTCAATAACACCTGCATTGTTTATTAAAATATCGAGCCTTCCAAAAGCAGCTATAGTCTGGGCGACAGTCGCGGTGACTTGGTCAAAATTTGAAATGTCACAGCAAAGCGCACGCGCTTGCCCACCACTCTTCCGAATTTCCGCTGCGATGGCTTCACAAGCTTCAACGTTGCGTGCAACCAACATTACAGAAACGCCCTGTTCGGCCAACGCTCTTGCCGTTGCTGCACCAATACCCCGGCTCGCCCCAGTCACGATTGCAACTTTTTCCTTCACTGTGGTCTTCTCCTATAGTGTTTAATCCGATGCCAGGCAGGGCGCTTGTCAGGTTTACTGGCGCTTGTTCTTTAATGAAAGTGGGAAAATATAAAATGGCGTTTAGCTTTAGACGCGGAATCCGGCGAATTTGGATTCCTGTGGCGGCTCAAATCTGGCCCCTTGCCCGCATTTGGTATCACTGTTGGGGGTTAACTCTAAATGGTCACCCGGAAGATTCCGTATGGTACTTTGCCTTTGGTGCCAATATGCATGACAGCGTCTTTCAAACACGGCGGGGTATGCTGCCTAACGAGTGGCGAACGGGCCGAATTAAGGGGTACCGACTACGATTTAACCTTGATGGACACCCCAAAGGCAAGGCGGCACCAGCCAATATAAGCCCAGATGAAAATATGGAAGTATGGGGCGTCCTGTATCGCCTCAAACGACGCACGTTAATTAGATTAAATGCAAGTGAGGGCGTGCCGGGACGACGTTATCGTCCGCTGTGGCTCAATGTCGAAGATGGAAATGGAAATCCGCTTCAAGCGATAGCCTATATCGCAGATGGCAACGAGAAAGATGGCGTCCCGTCATTGCGATACCTCACCTTGCTGAGAGACGGCGCAAGTACGCATGGCCTGCCTGAAAAATGGATTGCGTATCTAGCAGACGTGCGCCACGTCTGAGTGAATGTGCCCGTTGAAACCGCTATTAAGCCACAACTATCGTCTTTCCACGCTTCAATTGAACGACACTGAGAATGCCCATCGCAAATAGTGCTGCAATGGCGAGGAACACATACCGAAAATGGCCACCATCCATAAGTGCGCCAAATAATATAGGGGCGCTTGCGCTGCCTAAATCAAGGCCTGAATAAACAAAGCCAAAGACTTTGCCCGTCGCACCGACAGGTGTGGCTCCGCGAACCAGAATATCGCGCGACGGTCCAGTGAGACCTATAAAAAAACCAGCGACCGCCAACGATCCAATGATGACAAACATGTGCAAAGGAAAGAGCGCCACTATCGCCATTATCGATGCACCAACGATCAACCCCGTCGTCGCAATTAATGCATGGCGTGGAAACCGGTCCGCCAACTCACCACCAACAATAATTCCCATGGCGCTTGAACCTAAATACGCCGTAAGACCTGCTGTCGCTAGGTAAAGCGGGGCGTTGTATATTTCGACGAAGGCGGTAATCGAGAACACCTGCATTCCCACGCCTGCCGCAGCCATGAATACAAAATAGGCGAAAGCCGCAATCAGCGCTCTGTTGGTCAACAACTTGCGGTAAAACTCGATACCAGGTTTCGCTGCATTCGCCACATTTTCCTGCCCACGCGGCATACGTAAAACAGCACGGTTTTTGTATATCAACGCAACGGCGCACCATCCAATAGCGCCAGCAACCATTAAACCCGCCCGCCAGCCAGCAAAACTTGCGACACCGTAATAAATAATCACGGGCGCCAGGAAATAGCCACTGGTGCCACCAAACCCATGCACGGCAAAGGCCCTGCCAATTCGGTGCGGACTTATTTTTTCTGATAATATTGATAAATCGGCCGGGTGAAAAACACAATTTCCAAAGGCGGAAATTACCGCTAACGGCAATAACATCCAATATGATGGTGCTAGCCCCATGAAGAAAACCGACGTCGACATTGTCACGACGCCAAACAGGAGCAACCTGTCCGCACCGTATTTATCGACAATAATACCCGCGAAGGCCTGACACATACCCGAGACGCCGTAAAATAACGTGATTACCAACCCAAGCGCCGTATAACTAACGCTGAATTCGTCCCGCAATAGCGGAAATAAAGGTCCTAAGGCGACTTGATAAAAGTGTGATAGTAAATGTGCAAAACCGACCAAACCGATAATAAGCGTATCGTTTTGCCCAGGTGAAGGGGAAGTTGCCATTGGGTAGATTCTTCTTGATTTGCTCGTTAAACGCCGGCGAAGTCGTCCCATGATGGTTCACGATATTAATCGACGCAACACCCGGTTGTTGATATTAAAAACTAAGTGATCGGCCTTAACTCAGATAGACGATTGTTTGCAGCGTATCAATAAAGGAGATATTTTTATGGTTGCCTTCAATCGCAGAAAAATCGGTCTTTGGAAATTAGGAAAAAGCACAAATGGCACCATCTGAGGCAGACGAAGAATTTTTAGATGCGATGCCTCCTGGAACGGTGCGCATGAGTGTTGCCGACGCTACAGATTTAGGTAAACGAGCGTTAGCCCGTATCGGGTTTTCCAATGAAGACGCGGATATCATACTCGGGCAGCTCATTGACAACGCCTTGTGCGGCTATCCTTTTACTAGCCTGCCCCGCATTCTCGCAATTGCACAAGATCCAAAAACCAAGCAACCGCGTAAACCGGTTAGCGTAACGCACGAAACTCCGGCGTCGGCCTTACTAGATGGCGGTAACAATGTTGGCTATGTCGCCGTTTATAAAGCGGCTGAAATCACTATTGAAAAGGCAAAAGCAAACAAATTTGCCGTCGTAGGTGCTTATGACAGCTATTACAGCGGACGGAATGCCTATTTCGTTGAAAAAATTGTAAACGCCGGACTGGTTGTAATCCATATTGCGTGCGGTCAACCTCATGTCGTGCCCCCCGGCGGGACGCGCCCGGCCATGGGCACTAACCCAATTTGTATCGGTTTTCCCACTGCCAATGACCCCGTGATTGTTGATATGGGAACGGCAGCGTTGCAATGGGGCGAAGTCATGCTACACGCACATATTGACGCCCCCTTACCTGAAGGCGTGGGCATAGATCAAGATGGTAATCCCACACGTGATGCAAAAGCGGCCCTTTTGGGTGGTGTATTGCCGTTTGGTGGACATAAGGGATACGGACTGTCGATGGCAATTCAAGCGATGGGATTATTAGCAGGTGCAGCGATCCCACGCGGAAATGTCCAAGATTATGGTTTTTTGTTTATCGCCTTTGACCCAGGCCTTCTAATTCCCGCAGAACAGTTTTCCGAACAGGCCACTGAATTGATCAGAGCTATCAAGGAAACGCCTCGACAAACAGGCGTTGACGAAATTCGTATTCCGTCGGAACGTTCGTTTCGGGAACGTGACCGGAGACGTCGTGAAGGCATTGTGCTGGAGAAAAAGGTCGTAGATGCTTTGAACGCTCTATAACACCGTTCACAAAACCAAAAACGGAAAAGGGTATATTATGTCGATCGCAAGTTTAGTTACCCAGCAAAACGTCAGCGATTCGGAATGGGCGATACGATGCGAACTTGCCGCCCTTTATCGTGTTATCGACAATTTGCGTATGACGGATTTAGTCTACACTCATCTGTCCGCCCGTGTCCCCGATGAGCCAAATTGTTTCCTGATTAATCAATGGGGTGAACTGTTTGACGAAGTTACGGCGTCCAGCCTAGTTAAAATGGACCTCGATGGAAATGTCATTGGCGAACAAGGCGCCTTTAATTCGGCAGGGTTCACGATTCATAGCGCTTGTTACATGGCGCGTGAGGATGTGAATTGCGCAGTGCACTTACACACCAAGGCCAGTATTGCTGTAGCTTCGGTACGGTGCGGTCTACTGCCTTTAAGTCAGCATTCACTCTATGTCGTGGATGACCTTGCTTATCACGACTATGAGGGACCCGCCGTGGATTTAGACGAGCGCGAAAATCTCGGTCGGGATCTCGCGGATAAGAACAATTTACTGCTTAGAAATCACGGTTTATTGTCCGTTGGTCGTTCGATTCCTGAAGCATTTAGGAATGCTTATTACTTGGAACAATCATGTGCAATTCAAGTCGCGGCACAGTCTTTGGGTGACGAATTAATCTTGTTATCAGATGATATCGTAGAGAATATGGGTAAGACAAAACGAGAACGATTCCGGACAGCCGACGATACTGGGCAACTTGAATGGGATGCGCTTGTCAGACAATTGGACCGGCAAGGCGCTGATTACAAACGTTAAGGCACCAAGATTGGTTTCTTACGTATTTTCAATGATTAAATGAAAATCATTGAAACCAAGTACGAGTTCGAAATCCTGTCCGGCTTGGACAGGTAATTCTTGCGATAGCATATGGGCGGTTTGGTACCACCTATTTCGTGATAAGGACGATGTTGTGGTAAAAGTTTCATCCTCGTCGAGGTGCAAATCAAACCAAACAGCAACGGCGTGCCCAACACCACTTATGCTGGCCTTCATGGTTTTTGGGCTTCGAACAGGTGCGACGGGGATGTGAGCAAAATCAATTTCGGCAAGTACGAATGGTTCACTTAATAATCGGTGTTCCTCATAAGACGGATGAAATTGATGATATGCATATGGATTTCTCAGCACATCAAATTCGCCAATATCAAAGCCATTCATTTCATTTATTGGAATTAATGCGCGTTCATTGGGCCATTCGAGCAACTGCCCAAACAACGTCGCTCCAGCTGGAATGATTTTGCATCCATCTTGCGTCAAGTGTTTTGAAGCATATCGAAGGGCTGGCAATACGCCGCCCCCTACGAGAGTGACATCTAGAATATCCGCAATAATTACGCTTGCTGGGACGTTTAAGTCTTTCTCCAGCTCAAGTAATTTTGGAGGCTTCGGAAGCACAGTGATTTGTTCGTTAAATCCATTTACCGCAATTATTCGACGGGTCATTTCAAATATTGGTGGACTGGGTTCACAAGTGAACACCTTTTGAGCGCCGGCGCGCGCCGCCATCATTGGCAAGAGTCCAGACCCCGTACTTGCGCCCAGGTCCAGCACAACATCATCTGGGGTCACGATCCGGTCAATGGCAGTTTGATAGGCGTTGTTTCGTTTGGAGTCGCCAATCATGCCTGTGAGCCACTCAGGCCGCATCATGGCGTAAGATTCACGTAAATAACGAAACACGACAGCATTATTGGGCTCGGACTCACGCGCCCTTTCAAAGGCGTGGATGGCGCGATCCACGTTTCCAAGCGCCATCTGACATCTGCCTAGATATAAAACAGCGTTTAAATTATCGGGGTCATCTTTCAAAATATTTTCAAAAATTGGTATGGCTTGCTCCAACCCATTAAGGTCGAACAAGATGGTGCCATGTATTAGTTGTGTGGCAGTATTGTCCTTGTCATTGGCGAGAGCGTTGATCGACGCCGAATACGCTTCACTAAATTGATCTTGCTCCCATAATAGAATCGCCAATTCCCGATAGGCGTCCCCATTTTGTCCATCCAGTGCGATTGCACGACGAAATACAATTTCAGCTTCATCATCTTCACCATTTTTGCGCAATGCAGCGCCAAGGTTCAAATGTATGTCAGAATCCTTCGGCGCCAGGGTTTTCGCTTTTTCCAGCACTTGCCGGGCATCAGCAAAATTTTGACGTCGCAACAATACGACCCCAAGGTTGAATAGAACATCTGCGTCGTCGGGCGTTAAAGCGGCGGCTTGGCGAAAATGTGACTCAGCCAAGGCGAATTCATCTTGGGTCCGAAACACAAATCCCAACGCATTATGCGCGTCGGCATTATCAGAATTCCGGCCTAAAGATAATTCGATTAAATCGATAGCGTGATCGGCTTCACCGGTAAAAAATATAGCCATTCCCAAGCGCCACATGGCGTTTGCATGATCTGGAATTTTATTCAGGACACTTTGGAACGCCGATTTGGCGTCCTCCCAACGATTTTCTTCGCTAGCAGCGATACCCATCGCCATCAATTTGTTTATTTCCGAGGAAGGTGTAGTCATAATTTATCAGTCTGTACTGGCTTTAATGAATATGAAGGCCAACATTAATGTCTAGCACGGCGTTGTATTCTTCAGAAGCGATGCCAGTGAACCGCGCACCAAACACGACACCTCCGTTGTTGACAAACAATACCGACACTACTGAAGTCCTTTATTGTTTGCGCTACCGTATTATCGCATTGGTTCCGTATAGACACACTGCAGGCGTAACCACCGTGGCTCCCCGAAATTTAAGCAGCCTTTCCGGGAGCCTGGCTTTCTTCAATGTCGAGCAGAGTAATGCCGGCACCATATTCCGCCAATAACCGCCTTGTCGCCGAGCCTATTGCCTCCCTGGTCGCCGCCCTAGTAACGAAGGCGACCTTACTGTTCAAGTCAATTAATTTCTCCAAAACTGATCCAATTTCCTCTGTGTGTATTTCATCAGTCATCTAATGGCTCAATTCAACAAAGGCCAGTCAAAAGACCGTCCTCATTAGGTGTTCAATTGAAGGTCCGTCACGTGTTACTATTTGTTCGGTGCTGCTCGTGCTAAAATATAGGCCGGAATCAGGGCAAGGATAAAAACGACACCTATTATCAGGAAACCGTCCTGAAAGCCCATCGTATTGGCTTGCGCCTCAACCATCCGACCAAGATGCCCAATCGCTATTTGTGAGGCCTGCGACGCAGGTACGCCGGACCCTGTTAACACACTTTCCAGGTTGGACAGTAATTCGCGCGTCGAAGAGTTCGAGGCCGTTTGGGTGACAGTATAAGCATCACTATGAAATTGTGTTCGCATCTCCAACACAACAACCAATGAATTGATCCCCGTGGCACCTCCGAGTTGCCTAAAAAAATTAATGGTGCCAGATCCCTGATTCAACCGGTCGGGGGGTAAGGAGCCAAGCGCCGTCGACATTAAAGCCGGGGTAATAAAGCTCATACCGAACCGAGCAATTATAGTGTAAAAAGCGAACGTCCAAAATGACGTATTTATGTCAGCACTGGCGAGAAGCAGCGATCCAAACGCAAATACCAATAACCCTCCCATGATGGGATACTGTGGCGGCACACGGTCTGTTAAACGTCCCGTAATTGGTAAGATCATCACCACAAACAAACTTGCCGGCAACATCAAAAACCCGGCGACAGTTGCTGTGTAACCTTGAACTAACTGACCAAAGACAGGAATTGCATAGGTTGATGCAAAATTACCTATTCCGAAAACAATCGCGACAACAACGGCCGATGCAAATCTTACATTCTTAAACAGTGAAAAATCGAGCATCGATGAGCCGGGCCGCAATTGAGATATGACAAACCCAATCGTCGCTGTGAGACCTATGAAAATAACGGTCATTGACCTATCTGACGTCCATCCATCCCGCTGCCCATGACCGATAGCGCTCATCATGCAATAGAGAGAGATGCACAGCAAAACATAGCCATACCAATCAAAAGCGCCAGTTTTTCGCTGATTGAGAGCCGACGGCATGAGAAAAATTCCCGCAGTGAGAGCAATCACAACCAAAGGCAGTGGTACGAAAAATATATTCCGCCAGCCAAGAACATCGATGGTGACACCGCCGACGACAGGACCGAGCCCAAGCGCAAGCACCAATCCCATGCCATAAATTGCCATCGCCGTACCGCGCCGGTCAGCTGGAAACACCTGAAAGAGAGTCACCATCACAAGCGGCTGTACGATACCTGCGGCAAACCCTTGCATGACTCGCCCGAAAATAATCACGTTTAAATTCGGGCTAAACCCACAAATCAATCCACCTAGCAAAAATATCGATAAAACGATGATAAACGCATCGCGTTGCCCAAATTTACCAACAAACCAAGCATTTAACAACTGACTGGCGGTCATGGTCGTAATAAAGGCAGTCGACAAAAATTGCGCTTTATCCTGCCCAACGCCATAAGCACCCATGACATCTGGTACAGCGACATTCACGATGGTGCCGGTTAGAACCATTGTAAACGATGCGGTCAAGCCGCCAATGGTGACAAACCATCGGTAACTCGGACCATAACGATCAAATAAATCTTCGACGGTATCACGCGCCAAAAGTGGCCCCAATCAGCGGTATGCTTGATTAATGAATGTATTAATTTTGAACGAGAATTAGTGTATAATTTTCGCCGGTTCGGAAACATATGTATTTGCGGCAATGCTTCAAACGTTTAAACATCTTCTGACGGCATCCCAAACAAAAAACCCTAAACCAATTGACCACCACATTCCCTGCCAGATTTATAACTATAGAGGTGCCGATTATTTCGGCGACTGTCTAAACATCAAGATTGTGACAAAGACCGGTCAAAGCGGAAGAAATTAAGATACGGTTAATCGCCTTATTGTCCACGGCACATTCAAAATCCGACAAACGCTAACTTTTTAGGCGTTCTGCTAAAGATTTTATGTAGGCAGCATCGGAAGCCGTAAATTCGTTTTCACCAATATCTTCTTTATATCCTTGTAATTCTTCTCGCAGTGCATCGGAAACATTCGAGGCGTTTAACATTTTACTTATTAACGCCATACTTTCGCTGCTGTTGGTAACCGGGGATTGAACGAGTTCATCGTCTTCAACCTCTTCGTCTTCGTATGAGCCGGCATCAACATTTCCATCTTCAACCTCTTCGTCGTCTTCGTCGTC